>DXGD01000434.1 GCA_019114115.1 Candidatus Nesterenkonia stercoripullorum | reverse complement strand
AACCGGCGCAGTGGGTGTCCGAGCGTGTGGTGAGCGTGCGCAGTTCAGCGGGAGCTGACGAGTCTGCGCCCGCCGGAGCTGCGTCACCTGACGGTGTGCCGGCCGAGACTGCGCTGACCGAGACCGCGCCGACCGGGGCCGTGGCAGTGACCACGCAGTCCGGCGTCGAGCATCGGTTCGACCGGGCCGTGCTCACGCCGGGCCTGGGCTACGCGGATATCGAGGGTCTTCCCCAGGAAGCTCCGGTCTCCTTGCGCCCGATCCACGGGGATGTGCTGCGCCTGCGGGTCCGCCCGGAGCAGCTTCTTCCGGGTGAGCGGCAGCTGATCAACTCGACCCTGCGGGCGCGAGTCGGGGGCCGGCAGGTCTACCTCGTGCCGCGCGCCGACGGCGGGCTCGTTCTCGGGGCGTCGTCCCGTGAGGACAGCCTGGCGGGCACGCACACCGGATCAGTCCAGGAGCTTCTCGACGACGCCGTCGCCGTCGTCCCGGGTATCAAGGAGACGGAGCTGGTGGAGATCACCACACGGGCCCGGCCCGGAACTCCCGACGAGCGGCCCTATCTGGGCACGATCGTGCCCGGCGTGGTCGTCTCCACCGGGTACTCGCGGCACGGGATCCTGCTGGCGCCGCTGGCTGCGCGGCTGGCAACGGCCCTGCTGGCCGGTGAGGACGGCGACGTGCTGGGCCGTGGCGGCCGCGACGACGTGGACGTGCCCGCAGCGGCGAGGCTGACAGAGCAGGATCGGCGCCTCTTGCGCTCGATGGATCCCGCTCGTCATGCCGCTGGTCACGCCCCTAGAGGGGCGCTGGCGTCACGCGGGACGGCAAACGGGAGCTCACGGCCCGCGGTAGAGGCCGCCGTGAGACGAACCAGCCCCGAGTCACCTCGTTCCTCCACGGGACCACGTACTACGCCACTCACCCCTGACAGAACCACCTCCCACAGAGAGGAACGGAAGATGCCCACGCTGACCATCAATGAAGAATCCGCTACGTTGCCCGCGGGGTCGAGCCTCGTCGACGCGGTCGCGCACACTACTGGCCGGCAGCTCAGCGCTGACGGGTCGCCCCTTGACGGGAAGAGGCTGGGCGTTGCCGTCGCGCTCGGGGCCGACGTCGTCCCGCGCAGCGCCTGGTCGAGCACCACGCTCGACGACGGCGACGAGATCGAGATAGTCACTGCTGTGCAGGGAGGCTGAGATGACCGACACACTGAACGCTGCCGATGTGGAATCTCCTACGGGAATGGCCGGGACGCAGGCTCACGCAGCTGCCCAGGCGCCCTCCGCCGCAGCTCCGGGGGCCGTCGACGTCGGCGGTTACTCGCTGGAGAACAGGCTCATCATGGGCACCGGCGGCATCACCGACCTCAACGCCCTCGAGGGTGCCCTGGTCGCGTCGCAGACCACGCTCACCACTGTGGCGATGCGCCGATTCAGTCCGGACACCAAGACCTCGGTCTTCGCGATGCTCGAGCGCCTCGGGATCGACATCCTGCCGAACACCGCGGGCTGCTACACCGTTAAGGACGCCCTGCTCACGGCGGAGCTCGCGCGGGAGGCGCTCGAGACGAACCTGATCAAGGTCGAGGTGATCGCCGACGAGCACACTCTGCTCCCGGACGTGGTGGAGACCCTCGACGCGACGGAGCAGCTGGCAGACCGCGGCTTCATCCCGATGGTCTACACCTCCGATGACCCGGCCGTGGCCAAGCGGCTCGAACAGGCCGGAGCCGACGCGGTGATGCCCCTGGGCGCGCCCATCGGCACCGGGCTGGGGATCCTGAACCCGCACAACATCGAGCTCATCGCCTCGCGCGCGAGCGTCCCGGTAGTGCTCGACGCCGGCATCGGCGCCGCATCCGAGGCCGCCCTGGCGATGGAACTTGGCTGCGATGCGGTGCTGGTGGCCTCGGCTGTGACCCGCGCCCAGGACCCGACGGCGATGGCCCACGCCGTCCGACTGGCCGTCCATGCGGGGCACCTGTCCGCTGCGGCCGGCCGGATCCCGCGTCGTCTGCACGCTCAGGCTTCCTCAGCCATGGAGGGCCGGATCGCGCCAGTCGACCCCTCGTTGTGAGGTACGGCCCACGTGGCAGGATGCGGGCCCCAGCCGCGACTGGGCCCAGCCGCCAGCCGGAAGCTGTCCCTCCCGACGTCGTCCGCCTCGCCCACCCCGCCCGGACCGCACCCCGCACGGACCGCACCTCCGCACCCGGCACAGGCCGCACTCCAGACCGCCCGCACAGGCCGCCCCGAACCACCGAGTGACCTTTCCCTAGGAGCTACCCGCAATGACAGATCTTTCCCGGTTTTCGCAGTCGCAGCTGGAGCGGTTCCAGCGGCATTTCTCGCTCGCCGGTTTCGGCCCAGATGCGCAGGTCAGGCTCCTGGATTCGCGGGTGCTCGTGATTGGTGCCGGCGGGTTGGGCGCGCCGATCCTGACGTATCTCGCGGCCGCTGGCGTGGGGACCATCGACGTCGTCGACCATGACGTCGTCGACCGGTCGAATCTGCATCGGCAGGTCATCCACGCGGAGTCGGATATCGACCGGCCCAAGACAGAGTCGGCGGCCGAGACGATGCGCGGCCTGCACCCTGAGATCGTCATCCACGAACATCGCGAGCCGATCACGCCGGCCAATGCGCTGGAGATGGTGGAGCCTGCCGATATCGTCGTCGACGGGTCCGACAACTTCGCGACCCGATATATCGTCTCCGACGCCTGTGAGATGGCCGGGAAGCCGCTGGTATCGGGCTCGATCCTGCGATTCGCCGGCCAGGTGAGCCTCTTCTGGGCGGGGCACGGGCCCTCTTACCGCGACCTCTACCCCGAGGCCCCCGATCCAGGTGAGGTGCCTAGCTGCTCAGAGGCGGGTGTCCTGGGGGTGCTCCCCGGCGTCGTCGGCACCCTGATGGCGACGGAAACCATCAAATTCCTCTCTGGCGTGGGGGAGACGCTGCTCGGGCGGGTGCTGATCTATGATGCGCTGACCGCACGATTCCGTGAGATCCGGCTGCAGCCCGACCCGGACCGTGCACCTGTCACGGAGGTCGGGGCCGACGTCAGCGGCCTGGGCGGCTCCGGCCCG
>DXGD01000433.1 GCA_019114115.1 Candidatus Nesterenkonia stercoripullorum | reverse complement strand
AGAGTCTCCTCGCTGCGGAAACAGGCACCGGAGTCGGGCCAGGGCGCCACGGGTCCGACCCCGGACGATCGCCCGAACGGGAGCCACTGGTTCGCTCAGTCTGGCCCCGTCGCCGACTCCACGTGGAACTGGGAGGATATTGCTCGCCAGGCCGGCGAGCAGTCCTGAGGCGGCGGCGCAGGACCCGAGGTAGGCGCCCGGCACGAATGACCGGGGTCAGCACTCTGCAGCGCGCTCACTCCCTGATCAGCGCCAGAGGCGCACCAGGTGGTTGATCGGGCCATGCCCCTGCCCGACATCGAGATCGCTCGAGGTCTCCAGTGCCTCGCTCATCCAGGCTTTGGCCTCTCCGACGGCGTCCTCCCAGGACAGGCCACGGGCGCGAAGCGTCGCCAGCGCTGCCGAAACGGAGCAGCCGGTCCCATGCGTGTTCTGCGTGTCGATGCGCGGGCCGGTGAACTCAGCCTCGGGCGTGCGCTGCCCACCAGGGCCTGCAGGGTGCACCAGCGCATCGCGCACCTCGTCCCCACGGAGGTGGCCGCCCTTGGCAAGCACGAGAACGTCGTAGGTGTCAGCCACGGCGCGCGCCTGGGCCAGCAGATCCTCATCTGAGGCTGCCGGCTCTGCATCGGCCAGCAGCGCGAGCTCAGAGACATTCGGGGTGATGATGTCTGCGCGGCCCAGGAAATCCCGCAAGGCGTCTTCTGCCTCTTCCTCCAGCAGCCGGTCCCCCGATGTGGCCACCATGACCGGGTCGATCACCAGAGTGGGCCGCGGCCCGGCGGGAGCGACGTCGTCCCTGCTGCTGTCACCGCGAGCTCGCAAGGCGTCCCACCAGGCGGCCACGGTTCTGATCGTCTCCGTGGTGCCGAGCATGCCGATCTTCACCCCGTCGATCCTCACGTCATCGGCGACGGCGTCGAGCTGGGCGCGTAAGAACTCCGCGTCGGGCACGTGGATCTGGCGGACGCCCTGCGTGTTCTGGGCGACCAGGGCTGTGACGACGGCCATCCCGTACCCCCGATGGGCGGCGAAGCTCTTCAGGTCCGCCTGAATCCCCGCACCCCCGGTCGGATCCGTGCCGGCGATGGAGAGGATATTGGGAACCGAGGACCTAGCCCGCGAGGCTCGCGCCTCATCCGACGTTCCTGTGACCATGCTCATGTGCCTTCCCGTTCCCCTCACCGTGGCGTTGCGGTCTCGCAGCGTACGAAACTCATCGTAATCGACTGCCGCAGCGCGAGGGGGATCGATGTCTACCGGCGGTGACTCAGGCAGTGCTCAGCGCCTGCGAGGCGCCTACCGGGTACCGACATGCTCTGCGCCGACCCGCTCGGTGCCGACCCGCTGGATGCCTACCTGCTGGGGCCCTACTTGCTGGGTGACTACTCCGTGATCGAGAACGTGCCTTCGCGGCGGGGATCCTCGGCGCCGTCGACTGTGCCGTTCTCGTAGTCGATCTCCAGGGCCTGCACGGAGCCGAAGGCGGCGACGTCGCGGGGCCATACTTCGGTGGACCAGCCGGCGTCGGCGATCCCGGCGGCGAGTTCTCCGCTGGGCTCTTCTTCGATGAAGAGCGTGTCGGTCTCACCGTCGAGCCGGAAGCGCAACGAGGTGATGGACTCCTCCAGCGAGGCGTCCTGGAGCCCCCACTGGGTCAGTACGCTGCCGAGGACGTTGAGGATCTGGTGTCCTCCGGGAGTGCCGATGGCCAGCACCGGGCGTTCCTCGTCGTCGAGCACCATGCTCGGGGTGGACCAGGTGACGGAGCGCTTGCCGGGCTCCGGCTCATTCGCCGGGGAGTCTATCGAGTCGAAGCGGCTGAGCTGGTTGTTCAGGAAGAACCCGCCGAGAGTGTCACCCGAGCCCCAGAAGTTCGTCAGCGTATTCGTCATGGAGACTGCTCGGCCGGAGGAGTCCACGGTGCTGATGTGGGTCGTGTTGGGGGCATCGGGGACGGTTGGGTCGGTGTCGTCCGAGGAAGGGGTCGGCGCGGCGGCCTGCTCGGATGTGTCCTGATCCGGGATGCTCTGGATTGGGCTGCCCTGCGGCGAGTTGCTCTGCGTCGAGCTGCTCTGGGTAGAGCTGCTCCGGGTAGAGCTGCCGATGATCTCGCTCAGCGGGACGTCGACGAATTCAGGGTCCCCCAGGTCGGTCTGCGCGGTCTCTTCGGCGTCGAGCCAGGATTCTGAGAGGGTCTGGACGTACTCCGAAGAATCGGGCTCGGTGTCTGCGATGCCCGCCGACTCCGCATCCTGCAGCATCTGGATCAGCGCGGCGCCAGGCAGCGCAGGCGCGGCGCTGAGCACCTCGTATTCGCCGAACGCTCCGCGGACCGGTTCTCCCTCACGCACGTCGTAATCGGCGAGCGTCTGCTCGTCGAGACCGTCGACGTCGGCCAGGTCGGCTGCGACCTCACCGGTGTAGAAGGAGTCCGGGCCGTCATCGGCCAGCGTGGAGAGCGTCGTCGCGAGATCCTCCTGCACTAGGGTGTCGCCCACCTCGAGTGGATTCCCTCCGGGCGCGAATGCGTCCTCATCCTCGACCGCATCCGGTCCGAGGTCCTCGGTCATGCGCGTGTGCAGGAATTCGGTGACCTCGACGCCGTCAGATGCCAGCACGCGGGCGGGTTCCACGAGCTCAGCCCACTCCATGGAGCCATGGGCCTGGTGGAGTTCGCCGAGCCCTGCGACGAATCCGGGGACGCCGATCCCGGAGTCGGGGATCTCTCCGCCTGCGGCCACTTCTTCCCGGTAGTCATAGAACTCGGGGTCATCGAGGTCACCGCCGGCGATC
>DXGD01000432.1 GCA_019114115.1 Candidatus Nesterenkonia stercoripullorum | reverse complement strand
GTGCCGAACTTCATCCTCTGCGACTGGATCATCACGAAGCCGATCATGACGATACCGATGAGCAGACCCGGAATGATGCCGGCGATGAGCATATCTCCCACTGACACTTCAGCGGCGACGGCGTAGAGGATCATCAGCACGCTGGGAGGCAGGATAGGCCCGAAGACGCCCGCTGAGGCTTGCAGAGCAGAGGCGTATCCGCGGTGATAGCCGTCCTTCACCATCGCCGGAATCATCATGCCGCCCACAGCCGCCGTCGTGGCAGCCCCCGCGCCGGTCATCGTGGCGAAGAACATCGAGGCCAGAATGGTCACGACGGCGAGGCCGCCCGGCATCCACCCCACGAGGCTGCGCGCCAGGGCGACGATGCGCGTGGAGATGCCGGCCGCCTGCATCAGCGCACCGGCGACGATGAAGTATGGCACGGCCATCAGGGTGAAGGCGTCAGTTCCGGCAAGCGCCTGCTGGGCGACGATGATGACCGGGATGTCGGTCATGAAGAGGATATAGCCCAGGGCAGAGACGATGAGCGAGACGGCAATCGGCACGCCGAAGGCCAGCAGCGCGAAGAAGCCGGCGATGACCAGCAGAGCATCCATAGGTGCCTCCACAGGGTAAGAGCTCGAAGAGACGAAGTGTCCAGATCAATGCCAGCCGACCTCTGCCGGTGCGATGCGGCGGTGTGTCAGGAGGAGCGAGTCTCGGGGATTTTTCGTCCGTGGGTGATGTAACTCACCAATGATTACCAAAATCTCAGGTGAAGTCAACATTCATCACAAAACATCACATATCGTGTCACGGGTCGTGTGCCGGCCGGCCGCGGGAGAGTCGGCATGGCGTACGGTGGACGAAAGGGTGTGGCGGAGGCCGAGGAGGAGCTGTAGTGACCAGCGTTGATCTGATCCCAGAGCAGCGGCGCAGGGAGATTCTCAATCTGCTGCGCTGGCAGCCGGTGCAGAGCTATCGCCAGCTGACCGAGAAGCTCGGAGTCAGTCACATGACTGTCCGACGCGACGCCGCGATGCTGGCCGAGCAGGGGCGGGTTCGTCTGACACAGGGTGGCGTGGCGGCCGTGCAGAGCGTGGGGGAGGAGCCTTCACGGCTGGTCAAGGCGGATGTGAACACACCGGAGAAGAACGCGATCGCTCGGGCCGCCGCAGAACTGGTCAGGGATGGAATGACCATCTACCTCGATGCCGGAACAACGATCCAGTCCCTGAGGCCTCTCGTGGAAGAGCGCGCTGACCTGACGATCGTGACCAATGACATCGCCACTGCGACGGCCTTCCTCGATCACGCCGGGGCGGAGCTTATCGTTGTGGGGGGCCGGGTCGATAAAGCGAATCAGTCCACGGTCGGCAGGCTGGCTGCTATGACGCTGGACGAGCTCTCGCTGGATCTGGCCTTGATCTCATGCAGTTCCTGGGAAGCTCGGCGAGGTCTGACTACTCCGGTCGAAGCGAAGATCGACCTGAAGCGTACGGCGATCTCCGCGGCGAGCCGGCCTGTTCTGCTGGCTGACAGCACGAAATACGGCAGTTACGCCAAGCATCGGGTGGCTCGGCTGGATGAGCTCGATACCGTCATCACCGACGAGAATCTCGAAGAGGGCGACGCGGCCCGTGTCGAGGCAGCAGGAGTCGAGCTCATGCGCGTTCGCGCGCATCCGGCCTAGACTGACCGAGCTGCCACACCTCACGCATGTCCGCGTCCGGACAACGGCGCATGCTGTGCGGCAGGGTCACATGCTGCGCAGCACCGTCACGACTTTGCCCATGATGCTGGCCTCGTCTCCGAGTATGGGCTCATAGAGCCGGTTCTGCGGGAGCAGCCAGACGTGGCCATCACGTTGCTTGAGTGTCTTGACGGTGGCCTCCTCGTCCAGGAGCGCCGCCACGATATCGCCGTTTTCAGCGGAGTGCTGTTGCCTGACGACGACCCAGTCGTCCTCGAATATCCCCGCTTCGATCATGGAGTCGCCTCGGATGCGGAGCATGAAGAGCTCCCCTTCGCCGGTGAGCTGACGTGGCAGCGGCATGACATCCTGCAGGTGCTGCTCAGCAAGGATCGGCCCGCCGGCAGCGATCTGCCCGACCACCGGTATATCTGCCACCCGCGCATCGACATCTGCACCCAGTGCCCTACGGGCTGCGAGCTCGTCGACGGCGCCGGGTGAAGGGTCGGCACGCTCCGAGGCCACTGCGTGCCCGGAGGAATCTCGGATCACTTCCATGGCGCGAGGTCTGCCGGGGACTCGCTTCAGATAGCCCAGTTCCTGCAGGCGCGCCAGCTGGTGGGTCACAGAAGACAGGGAGGCCAGGCCGCAGGCGTCGCCGATCTCACGCATGGAGGGTGGATAGCTGCGCTCATTGAGCGACTGCTGGATCACGTCGACGATGTTGCGCTGCCGGTCCGTGAGCTTCGGCGCGTCCAGGTGATCCCGCGAGTCCATTGTCCTGCCTTCTGTCGGTGGGCTGTGGGCTGTGATCTCTGCTGACACGGCTCCGTGTCACACCCTCCTGGTGAACTGAATCAGACCAGGACGCGGGGCTCAGCGGACCGAATATCGCTTCGAATGGTGCCCTTCAGGTTACTCGAAATCGTAGGAGTGTTCCATCTTCTCCCCGGTGTGTCTGGTCCAGAGTCGAAGATATGTGCTAAAAATAGAACACAGGTTCGAGTGCGTGCCGCCTTGGCGTTGGCACTCGTCCGTACGGATGAGGGAGGAAGTTCATGAGCATCACGCACCAGCACACAGGCGAGTCAGGCACCGGCTTCGGGCTGACTCGGCGGGGACGTCTCGTGCTCATCGGCGTTCCGGTTCTTGGCATGGTGGCACTGGCCGTGGCGATTGCGGCGTTGCTGATCGGGTCGTCCATCAACGCGGCACAGGCATCCTCGGAGGCGCCGGCCGGCGTCGCTGCGGAAGAGGTGACCGTCGGGGAAGGTGACACGCTCTGGAGTGTGGCTACCGAGGCAGACTCCCAAGATGACGTGCAGCGGGTGATCGAGCAGATCGCCGAGATGAACGACCTCGATTCCACGGAGCTCCAGCTCGGGCAGACCTTGTACGTGCCTGCAGGCCCGGAGCAGTAGGATGGACGGGTGGTAACCCCGGAGAAGAAATCAGTAGATCGGTCCGCCCTGCTACAGTCTTTGCCGCTGCGCGAGGAGCTGCGCGGGCAGACCCCGTACGGGGCTCCGCAGCTCGACGTGCCGATCATGCTCAACGTCAACGAGACGACCTACCCCGTCCCGGACTCTGTCGTGGACGCGGTGACGGCAGCAGTTCGTGAGGCGGCATCGGGCCTCAACCGCTATCCAGATCGTGAGTTCACTGATCTTCGGGAAGAGCTGGCGCAGTACCTCAATGAGGACATCGCCCGTGACCTGCACGGGGACGCTGAATCGAGCACTGCTGAGCCTCAGCTGACCGCGGAGAACATCTGGGCGGCCAATGGTTCCAACGAGATCATGCAGCACATCCTGCAGGCCTTCGCTGGTCCGGGGCGTTCTGTGCTGTCCTTCCCGCCGACCTATTCGATGTACCCGCTCTATGCACGCGGCACGATGAGCGAGTACATCGCAGGGGCGCGCGGCGCGGACTATGTGCTAGAGCCGGAGGCCGTCGCCGCCCAGATCCGTGAGCACAGGCCTGATGTCGTGCTCCTCTGCTCGCCCAACAACCCCACCGGGACCGCCCTGTCTCTCGACGTCGTCGAGGCCGCGTATGAGGCCGCTGCCGAGGGGTCGGCGATCCTCGTGGTGGACGAGGCCTACGGAGAGTTCCGCCAGGCCGGTACGCCCTCCGCGCTGCACCTGCTGCCGGGACGGCAGCGGCTCATCGTCTCCCGGACCATGAGCAAGGCGTTCGCCTTGGCCGGTGGCCGGCTGGGGTACCTCGCCGCCGCGCCGGAGATCGCGGATGCGCTGCGCCTGGTGCGCCTGCCGTATCACCTCTCAGCGGTCACCCAGGCAACGTCCCTGGCAGCGCTGCGGCATCGCGAGAAGCTCATGGAGAACGTGGAGCGCATCAAGGCGCAGCGCGATCGGATCGTTCAGGATCTCATCTCGATGGGCTTGGAGCCAGTGAGCTCCGACGCGAATTTCGTCTTCTTCGGCGGGCTGGATGATCAGCACACGGCATGGCAGCACCTCCTGGACGACGGCGTGCTCATCCGCGACGTCGGCATCCCTGGCCACCTACGGGTCTCCGCAGGCACCCAGGAGGAGACGAGCGCCTTCCTGGACTCGCTGCGGCGCTACGTGGCAGAGGCCCGATAGGAGCCGCGTAGAATAGTGACGTGCGACCGTGCCGTTTCCTGTCCCTGACGCACGCGCGGGCCCGACGGGGAGCTGCCGAGTTGCAACGCTCAGACTCCGCAGAGTTGAGTGTCGCAGAACCGCCCAGTACTGATGAAGCAGGAGATATGACAGCTGAACTGATTTCTGGACGCGCCGCACGCATGGAGCGGGCCACCAGTGAGTCCTCCGTGAGTGTCCGGATGGACTTGGATGGCACTGGCCGGGCCGATATCAGCACGTCTGTTCCCTTCTTCGACCACATGCTCAACGCCCTGGCCAAGCACTCGCTGATAGACCTCGAAGTGCGCGCCAGCGGAGACACCCACATCGATGTCCACCACACCGTCGAGGACACGGCGATCGTCATCGGCGAAGTCCTTCGAGCGGCGCTGGGCTCCAAGCAGGGGATCCGCCGGTTCGGCGAGGCTACAGTGCCCTTGGACGAGGCCCTCGCCCACGCGGTGGTCGATGTCTCCGGCCGGCCGTATCTGGTGCACAGCGGCGAGCCCGAAGGGCAGGAGTACCACCTCATCGGAGGCCATTTCACGGGCTCGATGACGCGGCACGTCTTCGAAGCCATCACCTACCATTCCGGGATCTGCCTGCATATGCGGTTGCTCGGCGGCAGGGACCCGCACCACATCGTGGAAGCCCAGTTCAAGGCGTTTGCGCGCGCGCTGCGTGCTGCCGTGGAGGACGACCCGCGTGTTGAAGGCATCCCCTCGACGAAGGGAGCGCTGTGAGCAGCGCACCCCGCGTCGTCGTCCTCGACTATGGTTCGGGCAATGTGCACTCTGCCGTGCGTGCACTGCAGCGGGTAGGGGCCGAGGTCGAGCTCACCCGTGATACCGAGAAGGTGCTCGAGGCCGATGGCCTGGTCGTTCCGGGCGTTGGTGCTTTCGGGGCCGTGATGGATGCCCTGAAGGCCATTGATGCACCGCGATGGATCGGTCGCAGGATCGCTGGGAACCGGCCGGTGCTCGGCATTTGCGTGGGCCATCAGACCCTTTTCGAACGCGGCGTGGAACACGGTGTGGCAGCTGAAGGGATGGGCGAATGGCCAGGCGAGGTCACCGCGTTGCCGGAGGACGCCGTGGTGCCGCATATGGGCTGGAACACTGTGCGACCGGCTGCTGGCTCGGTGCTGTTCGATGGGATCGAGCAGGAGCGCTTCTACTTCGTGCATTCCTATGCCGTTCAGGGCTGGAACTTCGACTCCACCATCCCGTCGATGGCTCCGCCGCAGGTGACGTGGGCTCATCACGGCGCAGACTTCATCGCCGCCGTCGAGAACGGGCCGTTGAGCGCCACGCAGTTCCATCCGGAGAAATCAGGAGGGGCCGGTATGCACCTGCTGCAGAACTGGGTGGGGTCGCTGCGCTGAGCGGAACTGCACAAGATTCCTGAGCCGTTGAGAGAATAGGTGCCTATGTGCGTGCTCAGCGCCGAATGCGCACAGGCCTGCGGAGTTCAGCGGCCGAGGATCATGAGACGACATAGTGGATGAGAGACAGAGAAAGAGGCTCCCTTGACAGCATCATCACACCCCACTTCACCGGACTCGGCCTCATCGGGGGACGTCGATCCGGCGGCTGCCGCTTCCGGCGCTCCCGCTCTTGAGCTGCTCCCGGCAGTGGACATTGTGGATGGCCAGGCCGTCCGGCTCGTACAGGGCGAAGCCGGGTCCGAAACAGGCTACGGTGAGGCTGTCGACGCCGCCCTGACCTGGCAGGAGCAGGGTGCCCAGTGGCTTCATCTCGTCGACCTGGATGCTGCCTTCGGCCGCGGTCACAACCGCGAGGTGCTTGCGCGGGTGATTGAGGCCCTCGATATCGACATCGAGCTCTCCGGCGGTATCCGGGATGATGAGTCCCTGGATCGAGCCCTTGAGCTCGGGGTGAAGCGGGTCAATCTGGGCACAGCCGCCCTGGAAGACCCGGAATGGACGGCCCGGGCCATCGAACGTCACGGCGACGCCATCGCCGTCGGCCTTGACGTCCGTGGTGAGACGCTGGCGGCCCGTGGCTGGACCCGGGAGGGCGGCAATCTCTGGGAGGTGCTCTCCCGCCTGGAGGACGCGGGGTGCCCCCGCTACGTGGTCACCGACGTCACCAAGGACGGAACGCTGAGGGGACCCAATACTGAGCTCCTGGCTGAAGTATGCCGTCGCACCCGGCGGCCGGTCGTGGCATCGGGAGGGATCTCCTCGCTGGCTGACATCGAGGCGCTCGCGCAGATGGTCTCGACCGGCGTCGAAGGAGCCATCATGGGCAAGGCGCTGTATGCCGGGAAGTTCTCGCTCACGGAGGCGCTCCAGGTGGCTGCACGATCAGCATGACCGACCCAGTGCACGGATCCCGACCAGGGCACGGGGAGGCGCATCAACCGCTCCCGGGGCACATTGCGGCACTGCTGGAGAGGCAGAACCGCGATGATGCGGGGCGCGCTGCCGACTCCGCGGGCATCGCCTGGGAAGGCCGGGATCTCAGCGGTGAGGGAAATCCGCTGCACACCTTCGACGGCGACGACGGCCTGGCCCCTGCCGTGCTCGATGCGGCTCGACAGGCCGTGCTTGCGGGAACGCTTGGTGAGAGCGGCTTTGTGTCCGCGCTCGCCGGTCAGCGTCTCTTCGTTCCAGTGCTGGCCGGTGCGGCGCAGAGCCCGGATCAGGATCTCAGCCAGCACGGCGATAAGCAGTCAGACATCACACTGGTCAGTATGACGGCGCGCGATGGCCGCCAAGCGCTGCCTGCCTTCTCCTCTGTCGAGGCGCTGACGCATTGGCACCCCAAGGCGCGGCCGGTGGCCGCTGAGGCAGAGCGGGTGATGCTGGCCGCTCTGGCGGAAGGGGCTGAACTGGTCGTCCTGGACCCTGGTGCCTCTCTTCCGTTCGTCATCCGCCGTCCAGCTGTCGAGGCCATCGCCAGGGGAGACCGCTGGACCGCGTCGTACGAGGATTCCGGGCTGGCTGAGGAGCTCGCTGACGCTGTGACTCAGTGCCCCGGCGTCGTGGGGCTGGTGCTCTCGCCCGGTGAGGGCGTTGCCTCGGTCACTGCCGAAGGGGAGGTGATCGCCGCCGGAGGATCCGGGCCGGAGCTGCGCGTTGTCGCCGAATTCGAGTCCGGTCTGGACCCCGTGGACCGGCGCCTGGCGCTACGGAGCCTGGAAGTGGTCCTCGGCGAGAACGAGGTCCTCCGCCGCCGGGCAGATTCAGTCCAGATCCTGGGGGCGGACGC
>DXGD01000431.1 GCA_019114115.1 Candidatus Nesterenkonia stercoripullorum | reverse complement strand
CACGGGCAGAAACTGGCTCCATGGTGTCATGAAACGTCGGGGGCACACAGTTGGGGCACCCTGCGCGACAGCGTGGTGGGCAACGTGGCGGGCAACGTGGCGGGCAGTGTCCGGACCGGCGGCGTCGCACGACACCGGTCCGCACTGTCAGTCGTCGGAGACGAGGAGCTCGACCTCGATGTTGCCGCGGGTGGCATTGGAGTACGGGCAGACCTTGTGCGCCTTCTGCGCCAGATCCTCGGCCTGCTCCTGGGACACGTGCGGCAGGACCACTTCGAGAGTCACCGCCAGGCCGAAACCGCCCTCATCGTTCTTGCCGATGCTGACCTTGGCTCCCACCGAGGAATCAGTGGTGTCGGCGCCTTCCTGGCCGGCAACCTTGCGGAGTGCGCCGTGGAAGCAGGCGGCGTAGCCGGCCGCGAAGAGCTGCTCCGGGTTCGCGCCGTTCCCGCTGCCACCCATCTCCTGGGGCGAGGCGAGGTCGAGGCTGATGGTTCCATCCGCTGTCTGGGTGTGACCATTGCGTCCGTCGCCGGTCGCGAGTGCCTCGGCGGTGTAAGCAATCTGAAGCGCCATGACGTCCTCCTGATCGATTCGGCAGCCCGATGCTGCGCGTCACGGCCCATCATAGTGTCCTTTCATAGTGTTCTTCGTCGCACCAGCCACTGGCATGGCAGGGTTCCTGACCGCCGGAACCTCGCCGGGCTGGCACAATGGGGCACTGTGCATCAGGACCAACACCCATGGATCGACCCCGGTGATCCCGCCCAGCACGCCACAACGCTGGCCGCTGAGTTCACCCGGGTCTACGGCCGCGAGCCTGCGGGCGTGTGGTTCGCGCCCGGCAGAGCCAACCTCAACGGGGAGCACATCGACTTCCACGGCGGCCGGTGCCTTCCCACGGCCCTGGCGCACGGCACCTATGTCGCGGCCGCGCCGCGCGATGACGCCGTGCTCCGGCTGCGCACACTGGATGAACAGCTCGACGACGGCGTCGCCGTCGTGCCCAGTCCGCTCTCCGGCGCGGACGCGGACCATCCGCGGCTCGCCCAGGACGCTCCTGCCTGGACGCGCTACGTGTCCGGGGTGCTGTGGGCGCTGGACCAGCTCGCCCCGGAGCACCCCGAGTTCGAAGTGGACGCTGGGTACGGCGCGGACCTGCTGATCTCCTCCACGCTGCCCATCGGCGGCGGGCTCTCCTCCTCAGCCGCGCTCGAATGCGCCGCGGTGCTGGCCTTCATCGCCACCGGCACCCCTTTCGGCGCCGAGCATCCCGAGCACCGGCTCACCGGCGCGCTCGACGACTGCCGCCGCGCGCTGCTGGCAGCGGCGTGCATGCGCGCTGAGGTCGAGGTCGTGGGAGCAGGCACCGGAGGGCTGGACCAGACGGTGAGCCTGCGTGGCTCGAGGGACCACCTGCTCTCGCTGGACTGCCGCGACTTCACCGTCCGCGCGCTGAATATCGCGCCCCTGCTGCGCGATCACGTCCTGCTCGCCGTGGACACCGGCCAAGCCCACTGGCTCGGTGACGGACAGTTCGGCGACCGGCGCGCCGACGCCGAGGCGGCAGCCGCCTTGCTGACCGCGCAGCCCCTGCGCACGCTGCTCCCCGCCGACCCCACGGCGGACGACGTCGACGCCGTGCTGACTGCATTCGATCAGCAGCTCAAGGCCGATGCCGCCGGTTCCGAGCTGGTGCGCTCCCGCGGCGTCGCGGCCTGCCGGAGGAGACTGCGGCACGCCATGACCGAAATGCTGCGTTCCGAGCAGCTGCTGGCAGCCCTCGAGCGGCTCCCAGCCGACCCCATCGAGGCCGCCTCCTCGATCGGTGAGATCCTGACCCAAGGCCATCTGAGCATGCGCGAAGACGCCGAAGTCTCCTTCGATGAGGCCGACGACGTCGTCGACGTCGCACTGCAGGGAGATGCGCTGGGGGCGCGGCTCATCGGCGGCGGATTCGGCGGCTCGGTGCTGGCCCTGCTGCGAGCCGGCGATGTGGACGACATCACCGCCGCGCTGCTGCGGAAGCAACCGAAGCTGCGCTTCGTGAACGTCGTCCCCTCGGAGCCCGCCCGAGCGCTGTGACGGCCCGGGCCCTGTCACGGCCCCAGCCCCTCTCACGGCCCCGGCTCAGGCAAGAGCCGAAGACACGGGCGTGTTCCACTTTATGCCCAGGGCATATCCAGCGTCCCTTTCTACCATTTAGGAAGAAAAGACCCGGATCGAGGCGAACTTATCGAGGTGAGCATGACGTATTCGCAAGCACATCAACCCTCCGAGGCACATGAGGGCCCGCGCCACGCCGGCGCGTTCCGAAGCGGCCCGCTCTCCCCCGAGCACCAGCCGCAGGGCAGCCAGGATGACGACATCTCCTCATCCAGCCTGACCATCGGGGTGACCCTGGCTGTAGGCGTCTCCGTCATGGTGGTGGTGCTTCTGCTGCCCTATATCGGCGTGGTGTAGCGGGGCCAGTCGAGCGGCCGTCCAGCGCCTGCCACGGTCTCCGGCCCCAAACATCTTCTGAGGACTCGTCTCCGGGAATCTCAGCCCCGTAGACTCGAGAGGGACATGTCACCTATGCGAACGACCAGTGAAACGGAACTGCCCTGACGCCCCGAGAATCATGTGCCACAGCTGCCGGCTCAGCGGGACATCGGTCGACGAAGCGCCCCTCCGGCAGCGCATCCGCACAGCGCACGAACACGACGTGCAAGACCACGACGAGCATGAACAACCAGCGCAAGAACTCGCAGCGCAAGAACGCACAGCGCAAACAGCCCACGACGGGGCCTGCCTCCGCCAGCTCGAGCGCATCAGATCGTCCGGCCCCGACCAGGCCCTGGGGCCGGTACTTCTGCGCTTTGCTGGTGGCGGTGTTCGTGGCGGCTCTGCTCTTCGAGCTCACTATGGTGTACACCCTCGGCGTCGGCGTCTACATCGTGGCCGCCGGAGAGATGTTCGGCCTGTGGCT
>DXGD01000430.1 GCA_019114115.1 Candidatus Nesterenkonia stercoripullorum | reverse complement strand
GCGGCGAACTCGGCGAGTCCGGGGGAGGCAGTGCCGTCGGAGAGCACCATGCCGTCCATGACGAAGTTGCCATCGTGGACGACTTCCCCGAAATCACCTCCGTAGCCGAAGTACTCGGTGCCGTCACTGGCGACGGTACGGATCCCATGGTCGCGCCACTCCCAGATGAAACCGCCGTGGAGCCTGTCGTAGCGGTCTGCCAGCTCACGGTAGTCGTCGAGAGCGCCGGGACCGTTGCCCATCGCGTGCGCGTACTCGCACAGGATGAACGGCTTGGACCGGACCCGCACGCTGTCCGCGGTGCTGCACCCGAGCAGGGCCGTGGGGTCGTCGTCGCGACCTATCGACTCGACCTCAGGGACAGGCGCGTACATCCTGGAATAGAGGTCGGTGAATTGCCCTGTGTAGTCACCTTCGTAGTGCACCGCCCGCCCGGGATCACGACGGCGGACCCACGCTGACATCTCCGCGAGGTTCTGGCCTGTGCCGGACTCGTTGCCCAGAGACCAGATGACGACGCTGGGATGGTTCTTGTCCCGCTCCACAGTCCGCTGGATCCGGTCCAGGTAGGCGTGCCTCCAGCGTAGGTCATCACTGGGATTATCGATCCAGCCGTGCGCCTCGAACCCGTGGGTCTCCAGATCGCATTCGAGCATCACCCACAGCCCGAGCTCGTCAGCGAGGTCCAGCAGTTTCGGGTGCGGAGGGTAGTGGCTGGTGCGCACGGCGTTCACATTGTGCCGCTTCATCATCGCGAGGTCGGCCCGTGCGTCGTCCGCGTCGAAGACGCGTCCGCGGTCCGGATGCGTTTCGTGCCGGTTCATGCCCGAGAACGTGACCGCTCTTCCATTGACCAGGAAGCGGTCCCCGCGGATCTCCACCCGCCGGAACCCTGTCCGCAGTGTCACTGTCTCTCCAGCTGATTGGATCGTGAACGCATACAGGCGGGGCGTTTCCGGAGACCACGGTTCCACTCCTGTGCCTGAGCTGTCCTGCCCTGAGCTGTCCTGCCCTGAGCTGTTCTGAGCTGACCTGTCCTGAGTTGAGCCGTCCCGCGTGCTGGTGCCTGTGCCGCCTACGGTGATGGTGGCGACGTCGCCCGGGCCGTCCCACGCGACGTCGACGGCAAGCTCGGGACAGCTGAGGCGGATCGGGTATGCCTCGGGCGCGGCAGTCACCTCGGGCATGAGCGTGCCGATGCCGTGTGCGGCGTCGTAGTCGGTGCGCAGCCACAGGTCCTCTATTCCTCCGTGAGGCCTGTGCAGCAGGGTGACGTCGCGGAAGATGCCGGGCAGCCACCACTGATCCTGATCCTCGAGATAGCTCCCGGCCGACCACTGCACCACCCGGACCGTGACGGTGTTGGTGCCCGGGCGCAGCAGTTCCGCGACGTCGAACTCATGGGCGAGCCGTGATCCGAAGGCTTCACCCACCCAGGTGCCGTTGACCCAGACCCGGAAGAACGACTCCACGCCGTCGAAGCGCAGGAGGATATCACCGGACTCGAGCCAGTCAGCGGGAAGCTCGAGACTGCGGTGATAGTCCCCGGTGGGATTCTCGTCCGGAACGTGTGGTGGGTCCACCGGGAAGGGGTATTGGACGTTGGTGTAAATGGGCCTCCCGAAGCGGGGGTCCAGTGCCCAGTGTGCGGGCACGGTGATCTCGTTCCACGCTGGCGAGTCGACGGGGGCGTTCGACCTGCCTTCCGCCGATCCCGCAGGGTCAGCCGGTGCACGACTCTGGCCGGTTGCGCCCTTGGCAGGCGGCTGGGCAGTCGGCTGGTCGTCCGGGCCGGCAGGCACATCGGGTCTTCCCCGTGCGCCTGGGGTGCCCGGGACAGCGGGGGAGAGTCGGAACTGCCAGGTGCCGTTGAGCGAGAGGGATGCGGCGTCGCTGTTCTCCGTCAGCCATGATCGCGGCGGCACCACCCGGCCGGCGTAGGGCCGGTAGGAGGTATGCCCCTCGGCCTCGAAGGCGACCGGGTCTGCGGAGATGTGGGAGTTGGTGGGGGTCATTTCACGGCACCTTCCGTCAGGCCGCCTCGCCAGAAGCGCTGCAGCACGATCATGGCAATCGCCAGCGGGATGATGGAGAGCAGCACCCCGCCGGTGGTCAGTTCGTAGAATTCCGGGAGCCGGTCAGTCTGGCTGCGCCAGCTGTTCAGCCCCAGGGTGATCGGATAGAGACGGTCATCGGTGAGCATGACCAAGGGCAGGAAGTAGTTGTTCCAGATGCCCACCAGCTGAAAGAGGAACACAGTGACCAGTGCCGGGGTCATGATGCGCAGGCCCAGCACGTGGAAGATGCGCAGCTCGCCGACCCCGTCCAGCCGGGCAGCCTCCATGAGCGAGGAGTCGACTGTGGCGTCGGCGTAGATTCGGCACAGGAAGAGGCCGAAGGGAGAGACCAGGGAGGGGATCAGCACACTCCAGTATGTATTCGTCATGCCCAACTGGCTGAACAGCAGGAACAGCGGCAGCGCAGTCGCCGTCGCCGGTACCAGCACGCCTCCGAGGACGAGGCCGAAGATCGTGTTCCGGCCGGGGAAATCGTACTTGGAGAGCGCATAGCCGGCGGCCGCGGCGAAATAGGTGGCGATGACGGCGCCGACCCCGGCATAGAGCAGGGAATTCGCGAACCAGCGCAGGAAGATTCCGTCGTCGAGGGTCACGACCCGGGCGATGTTGTCGAACAGCGCGAAGTTCTCTGCGAACAGGAACCCGTGGGTGCCGAAGAGATCCTCGGTCGACTTGGATGCGGCGACGAACACCCAGTACACGGGCACGAGGAAGTAGAGGGCGACGATGGTCAGCAGGCCGGTCACGATGATCGTGCGGCCCGGGCGCCGGGCGATCTGGCTCATCAGGACCTCCTGCTCGTCAGTCGCAGGAACGTGAAGGACAGGACGAAAGCCACCAGGGCGATCAGGACCGCCTGGGCAGCCGCCACGCTGTAGTCGTTATAGGCGAACGCGGTGGTGTAAGCGGAGAGATTGGGTGTGTACTGCGAATCGACGGCCGGGGAGACCTGCTGCAGCAGCTGGGGCTCCGCGAAGAGCTGGAGTGTGCCGATGATGGAGAACACCGTGGTCAGCATGAGGGCCGGACGGATCAGCGGCAGCTGAATAGTCCACGCCAGGCGGATCGGGCCGGCGCCGTCCATCCGGGCAGCTTCGTAGAGCTCGGGTGGGATCGATTTCAGCTGGGCGATGATGATCAGCATGTTGTAACCCGTGTAGCTCCAGGTGACGATATTGGCGATCGACCAGAGGACGGTCCCGGATCCGAGGAAGTCCACGTCAACACCCAGCAGCGAATCGGCGAGGTCCACGATGGGGCTCAACCCTGGCACATAGAGGAACGACCATAAGATGGTGGCCAGCACCCCGGGAACTCCGTAGGGGAGGAAATAGGCGGCGCGGAACAGCCCGGGCCAGCGGGCCGAGGCGGATTCCAGCAGTAGCGCCAGCACGGTGGCCAGGGCGATCATGATGGAGACCTGGACCACGCCGAAGAGGAGCATGCGCCCGATGCTCGCCACGAAGCCACTGTCGCTGAGCGCGACCCGGTAGTTCTCGAACCAGGCGAACGACGTCGAGATGCCTTCCTCGCCGAACAGTCCTTCGCGGTCGATCGTGGTGAAACTCTGCCCCACCGCCATCAGGATCGGCAGGATGAACGTGACCAGGAAGGCGAGCAGGAACGGGGCCAGCAGCAGCCACGGGGCTATTGAGAGTCGCTTCATCTGTCCCCCTTCCGGATCGTC
>DXGD01000429.1 GCA_019114115.1 Candidatus Nesterenkonia stercoripullorum | reverse complement strand
CTGGCTCGGGAGTTGGCTCAGGCTCAGGTTCAGGTTCCGGCTCAGGCTCCTCGGACTCCACGGGCTCCTCAGAGGCCTCAGGCTCCTCGGGAGATGTGGCTTCCCCTTCCACATCTCCCGAGGAACCGTCGGCGGTCTCATCGTCCGCATCATCGTCGGAGTCTCCGTCGGAGCTCTCGTCAGTGATGCGGGTCTGCTCAGCGTCTGCTCGGAGAGCGTTGACGTGCTGAGCGAGCTTGGCGTAGTCGAGGTTGCCGTCCTCGTCCAAGAAGTCTGAATTGCCCAGAAGGTATTCCAGGTAGCTTTCGAGGTCGCCCTCCCAGCCCTCGAGCTCACGGGCGGCGTCAAGCAGGGCGTAGAGGTTCTCACCCACCTCGGAGAGGCTGAGGTCAGTCTCTTCCGTGGCATTGTCAGCATTGAGCTGCGCGGCAGCGGCGGCGTCTGCAGCGGCCGAGGCCTGCTCGGCGAGGTTCTCAGATTCCTGAGCCTCCTGTTCGTCCTCGACGCGGTTCTGCTCGGCGCGCTCGTCGACGTACTGGTCAGTGGCGTCCTCAGGCAGCGTGTCCTCATCGGTCAGCAGGACGTCTGCGGCGGAGGTGTCTTCTTCGCGATAGTCCTCAGCAGCTGAATCGGCCTGGCTCTGCTCGGACTCATCGGCGGTATCGCGGGCGGATTCAGCAGCCTCCGAGGCGGCGTCGGCCTCTTCCTGGGCCCGTACGGCCTCTTGGTGCTCAAGCTGCCGGGAGGCTTCAAGTTCCAGCGCACGCTGGCTGGCCTGGGAGATCCGATCGCTGATATCACCGATCATCTGATCTGTGGCCTGCGACGACTCCTTGGCTGTGGCGATGTCCTTCGCTGAAGGAATGGCCGGCAGGTCGGTCTTGACCAACGACTGCGCGGCACTGCGGTTCTTCTCATCCTGAACCGAAGAGTTGGTGCGGTCAGCCAGTATGTCAGGAAGCGTCGTCCCGACCAGCGCCGTCGTTACGACGGCCGCCGTCACTGCTGCCACCGCAAGATTGCGACGGTTTTTCACAGTTGTTCCTCACTTATTCCTGAACTCACGCAGCGCCGTGCGGTGATGCGAGTGGCCGGCCGACACGGACACGGGACCCTGCGGTTGCACGGCGGGAAGCGGCTCGGTCTGAAGTGTCCCGAGATGCCTCGGGCGTACCTCATAGGAGCAGTCGCGATGGGATTCCGACCGTGCAGCGCGTGGTCCAGTGACGAGATGGGAATCGCGTGGCAGTCCAATGGCGCTACGTCGGTAACAGTAGTTGCAGAATCGACATATTGGCAATAGGTCGTGTCGGACTCGTGATCTGACCGTGACGTCACGATCCGCGCCATGACAGGGATCGAAGGTCACAAAATGGTCTCGCGCAACCTTCAAGTAGGTTGAAGGTTGAAGGTCCCGGACATTTGATGCGGAGTGTGTTATGCCGCTTGGCCCATCATCCCCAGCCGAGTTGGATCAACGTATCGTCGTCGAATCCGAAGAAATGGGCGACTTCGTGAATGACCGTTATTCTGACCTGGTGAATTACTTCTTCCCGGGAGTCACATAGCTCCAGGATAGGGTCTTTGTAGAGCGTAATGCGGTCAGGCATCGCCCAAGGCTCCCCACCTCGCTCCGTGATCGGGATCCCCTCGTACAGGCCGAGCAGAACAGTGTGCGGGTCTTCCCAGGGCTGCGGTTCATACGCGTCCTCGACGAACACGACGACGTTCTCGATCTTCTCCTGCAGTGCCTCCGGGATGCTGGCCAGGGCCTCCTCCGCTGCGGAGTCGAACTCGTCGTCGGTCATGGTGACGCTCATGGGCTCTACCCTCCGGGACGGGGACTTCTCCTGCACGCGTCCCGGGGTTCCGGTACTGGCGTAGCCATGCCCGGTCCGCCCGCTGGTGGGACGCGCTCCTTTATGGTGTCACACCGGCGGGTCTGCGGGCGCTGACGCGGTACTGCAGCTGCGGTCGATGGCCGGGTGCGACGCCGTGGCGGGCGTCGCGTTCCAGGATCTCCGGTAGGGAATCCACGGTGACGTCAGTGAAACCGGCCCGGGTGATGGAATCGGCGAAGTCCTGGATGCTGCTCGCCTCTGCCAGGGGGAACAAAGCGCTCTGACCGGAGTACGCCCGGGCGAAATCCCGGCTCCGGGAGGGTGCGGATCCGACGGCGCTGATTTCGCTGCTGAGTCCACGTGGGAACCAGATGGAATCCACCACCACGAGGCGCCCACCAGGCCGGAGCAGCCGCAGCCAGCGGCTGAGTGAGCGCAGCGGCGAAGGAAGCGTCCAGAGGAAGTAGCGCGCCGTGAGGGCGTCGAAACTCCCAGGCGTCCACTGCGGGTCGCTGGCGTCGCTGTGGACGAAGGCAGGGTTCGGGCCCGTGCCCGATACGTGGCTGCGGGCCTTGCGCCGGGCCTGCTCGATCATGCCCTCCGCAGCATCCACCCCAGTGACTTGATACCCCATATCGGCAAGGGTGAAGGCGGCGTGGCCGCTGCCGGTGCCCAGGTCGAGCACTGAGGCCGGCGGCGCAGGAAGCGCAGGGGCCCACACGCCCTTCCATGCCTGTCGCTCAGCCTGCGCGGCTGACCGGCGAGCTTGGTGAGCCTCATAGTCGGGTGCCCAGCGAGTCCAATAACGACTGACCCGCTCCTTTCCGCTGGCCGTCACACTCTCTCCTTCGAACCTCGGGTCTGACGGCGGAAGAGCAGCTGAGCGGTGGAGTCCTCAGCAGTGTGGCGCTCCACGCCGACGTCGTACACGTCCTCGAGGAGGTCGGAGCCGAGAACCTCCGCCGGGGCGCCCTGGGCTCGCACTCTGCCGTCGGCCAGCAGCATCAGCGCGTCGCAGTACCGGGCTGCGAGGTTCAGATCGTGCAGCACGACGACGGCCGTCACCCCGATCGACCGCACCAGATGCAACACCTCATGCTGATAGCCGATGTCCAAATGATTCGTGGGCTCGTCCAGCAGCATGGCAGCAGGCTCCTGGGCCAGGGCCCGGGCGATCATCATGCGCTGCCGCTCGCCGCCCGAGAGCTCGGCGGTGCTCCTGCGGGCCATGTGGCGCAGCCCGACGCGCTCCAGCGCCTGTTCGGTGACCTCTCTGTCCCGGTGGGAGCTCCGGGCGAACATGCCGCGGTGGGGAATCCGGCCCAGGGAGACCGCATCCTCCACCGCGAGCGGCATCTCCTCGGCACTTTCCTGCGCGACGACGGCGATGCGCCGGGAAATGCTCCGAGCGCTCATCGAGGTGAGGCCGACGCCGTCGAGCGTCACCGATCCCCGGTGGGGGCGGAGGGCTCCGTAGAGACAGCGCAGAAGCGTGGTCTTGCCGCTGCCGTTCGGGCCGATCAGGCCCTGCACCGAGCCCGCTGGCACGTCAAGGGACACCCCGTCGAGAACTGTCGTCCGGCCATAGGAGTACCTCAGAGCGTCCGCTGTGAGCAGTCCGGCCATCAGGAGCCCTCCTCGGCGTACTCGGCGATCAGTTCCAGCCCGTCGACAGTGAGCGGGCTGGCTGGTTCGGTGAAGTTGAACAGGTGGGCGTAGACCTCGTCTTCCTGCACGGCCGTCATGGACTCGGCTCCGGGCATGTCGGTGATCAGCTCGGAGATCGAGTCGGGAGCCTGACCCGCGGAGTTTCCCTCGGCGGCGGCGCCGTCGGCGCTGCCCTGATACAGCAGGATCAGCACGTCGGGGTCTCTGGCCACCAGCTCTTCGGCCTGCACTTCGAAGACACGGTCCTCAACGTCGTCGAAGACGTTCTTGAGCCCCGCCGCCTGCAGCTGGGGGTGGGCCATGCTGCCCCGTCCGTAGGCGTAGTCCGCGCCCCCGCCGGAGGGGTACAGGACCGCGGCACTGCGGCCCTGGCCGGGGGCTGCGTCCTCAACCTGGGCCACTCGATCGCGCAGCTGCGCGGTCAGGTCGGCGGCTTCGTCCTGACGCTGGAAAATCTCACCGTAC
>DXGD01000428.1 GCA_019114115.1 Candidatus Nesterenkonia stercoripullorum | reverse complement strand
GACGGGCTGGCAGCCCAGGTCACCCAGCTGCTGCGAGCAGTGGAGAACGGTGGCGCCTCACGCAATATGCCGGTGCTCCACCAGACGGCTGAGCGGCTCGCCGCTGAGGTGGCACCATACGTGTCTCCGGCGCCACCGCCGTCACCGGCGCTGGACTTCCTCACCGCGGTCATGGCGGAGCGGCGCAACCGGGATTATCGGCGCATGCGTCATCGTCAGGAACGTCAGCACGCTATGAGCATGCGCCTGCACACTGTCCCCTACCGCTGAATCCGCCGTCCGAGAGCCCGTTCTGCCCACCCGCAGGCGCCTCCGCCCCGAGAGCCGACGTCGTGCTCCGGCGATCAGCGCTCGAACCGGGCGAAGGCGAGCGTCTCGCCGCGGGCGCCGTCCATCCAGATGGACTGGCATGCTGCCGCCATCTCTTCCAGTCCCTCGACCACGGTGCCGAACACATTGCCCGGAACCCAGCCCTGATCTCCGTTGATGAGCAGGTTGTTGCGTCCGTAGAAGAGCGCCAGGTCGATGACGGGCTCCGCGCCCGCCTCACCCGGGGACGAGATGGCCGCTGTCTCCTCATAGCCATAGGCCGGATTGCCCAGATCATCCTGCCCGAATGTGAAATAGCACAGGTCACCGGGTATCGGCGTCACGGTGGTGTTCTCCTTGCCCGGCTCAGCAGCAGCGAAGGGCGGGAGCAGGTTGTAGATCTCGTTCCGGGCGTACTTGCCGTGATACACCTGCCCGGCCAGGGGCAACGCCTCCCACACGGCAGCGCACGTGCGCGGCGCCGCCTCGTCGAGGAGCTTCGCGGTGCAGGAGACACCGCGCTTGTCGAGCGAAACTGTGATGAATCGGGCCATCGATAGTGCTCCTTGGCAACGCGAACTGCGAGGTTTTCACCACAGGGCTATTCCCTGAGGCTGGCAGGTGCCACTACGCTATGAACACGGCGTGAAGATTGTCAACAAACCTATCCTCGACTTGAATCTTCTGACTTTGGGCATACACTCCGCCGCTTCCCCTCCGCAGTTTCCGCTCCGCCACTTCCCTCCGCAGTTTCCGCTCCGCCACTTCCCTCCGCAGTTTTCGAGAGACTTCCCCGCCCCGAAGGAGTCACCATGCCAGAACCCTCCACCTCCGCTGCGTTCACACCGCCTCCAGGGCTTCCGTCAATCCGAACCGGCGTCGTCGTCCCCTATGACATGGCGCTGGACAGCGAGCTTCACCGGTTCGCCGGCGGTCAGCTCGATCTGCTCTTCACCCGCACTCCGCTGGAACCGCTGACGGTGACCGAGGAGCAGGCCCGCGAGATCTCCCGGCCGGAGGCCGTCGCCGACTCTGTGCTGGCCCTCTCCGCCGTCGCCCCGGAGGCATACGTCTACGGGTGCACTTCGGGCAGCTTCATCCGGGGCATCACGGGAGAACGCGAACTGGTCCACGCGATGAGCACAGCGGGATGCGCCCCCGCTTTCACGACCTCCGGTGGGCTGCTGGGCCTGACCCGCGCCCTCGGCGCCTCCTCGATCGCGATGGCCACGCCCTACGACGACGCCATCACCGCGCAATGCGCCGCGTTCTTCGCCGAAGCCGGCATCCACCTGATGAGCAACGCGAACCTCGGCCTGGACGGCCGGATCTGGGAGGTGAGCTACGCCGAAACGTACGAGCTGGTTCGCCGCGCTGATTCGGACCGGGCCGATATCGTGATCATCTCCTGCACCAATCTGCCGACCTTCGACATCCTCGACGCTCTCGAAGAGGACCTGGGCAAACCGGTCATCTCCGCCAACCAGGCCACGATATGGACTGTGCTGCACCACCTGGGCAGGCCCTACGACGGCCCAGGGCAGGCGGTGGCCGGGCTCAGCCGCTCCTCCCGCCACGCGGCTGAACGCACAGCCGAAGATCGCAGAGCCGAAGATCACGCAGCCGCTGAGTCCCTCTCGGAGCCGGCATGAGCGCCCGGCACAGCATCGGAATCATCTATCCGGGGCATGCCGCTGAAGGTGACTACCCGGCGTTCGAACGCGCCTACGCAGAAGCGACCAGGGAGGACGTAGGTGCCCCGGAGCTGCGGCTGCCGGTGACGATCTCGACGATCGGCGTCGACGAGCACACCCCTGAAGCGCTGCTGGAGACAGGCTCAGCACCCCGGCTGCAGGAAGCCGCGCAGCGCATGCTGGTCGAGCACCCCGGCCCGGATGCCCCGCAGGCCATGATGTGGGCATGCACCTCGGGCAGCTTCGTCTACGGCTGGGAGGGCGCGCAACGGCAGGCCGAGAACCTCGCGGAGGTGTCGGGGGTGCCGAGCAGCTCGACCTCGATCGCCTTCGCCCACGCCATCGAGGCGCTTCAGCTGAGCCGGGTCGCCGTCGCCGCCACCTATCCCCCGGACCTGGCCGAGCATTTCCGGCAGTTCCTGGCGCGATCTGGCGCTGAGGTGGTGTCCTTCGCTCCGGCGAATATCTTCACCGCGGGAGAGGTCGGCCACCTGGGGCTGGAGGAGATCCTGGCGATGGCGCGCGCTGCCGATACAGGGCATGCTGAAGCCGTGCTCATCCCCGATACGGCGATGCACTCACTGCTGTGGATCCGTGAGCTCGAGGCGGCTCTCGGCAAACCTGTACTTACCGCCAATCAGGTCACCGTATGGGAAGGCCTGAGGATCGGATCGGGCCCCTCGGCAAGCCCGTGGCGCGCTCCGATCCCCCTGCTCGGAGCGCTGGGCAGCACCTGGCCAGCAGGCGTCGCCCAGCGTTCGGCATGAGCGCTCCCTCACCAGGAGCCGCCCCCGGCCCGGTCTGAGCGGGCCGCGCGAAGCACCTAGAGTTCCGCGGGTGACCGGTTCAGTAGCGGTAGTGCTCAGGCTTATAAGGCCCGGCGACGTCGACGCCCAGGTAGTCCGCCTGCTCCTTGGTCAGTTCGGTCAGCTGGGCGCCCAGAGCGCCCAGGTGCAGCCGGGCGACTTTCTCGTCCAGCACCTTCGGCAGGACGTAGACGTCCTTCTCGTACCGGTCCGCAGCGTCGTAGGTGGCAGCGGTCTTGGCGAACAGCTCGATCTGCGCAATCGTCTGGTTGGCGAAGGACGAGCTCATCACGAAGCTCGGGTGCCCGGTGGCATTGCCCAGGTTCAGCAGCCTGCCCTCGGAAAGCACGATGATCGACCGCTCCTGCGCACTGCCGGTGTCGAAGACCCACTCGTGGACCTGCGGCTTGATCTCGATCTTCTGCACATCAGGGATCTCGGCCAGGCCAGCCATGTCGATCTCGTTGTCGAAGTGCCCGACATTGCCCACGATGGCCTTGTTCTTCATCGCCAGCATGTCCTCCGCGGAGATGATGTCCTTGCCGCCTGTGGTGGTGATGAAGATATCGCCGAGCCCGATGACCTCGTCCAGGCGAGCCACCTGGTAGCCGTCCATCGCCGCTTGCAAGGCGTTGATCGGGTCCACCTCGGTGACGACGACGCGCGATCCCTGCCCGCGCAGCGCCTCTGCCGCGCCCTTGCCGACGTCGCCGTACCCGCAGACCACCGCGACCTTGCCGCCGAGCAGGACGTCGGTGGCGCGCATGATGCCATCGGGCAGCGAATGCCGGATGCCGTACTTGTTGTCGAACTTCGACTTGGTGACCGAATCGTTGACGTTGATCGCGGGGAACAGCAGCTCGCCCTCGCGCGCCAGCTGGTAGAGCCGGTTCACGCCCGTCGTCGTCTCCTCGGTGACACCGCGCAGAGCCGTCGCGATGCCGGTCCAGCGCAGCGGGTTCTCCTGCAGCGAGGTGCGCAGCGTCTCCAGGACCACCCGGTACTCCTCCGGATCCTCGGGATGTGCCGAGGGGACCGCACCGGCGGCCTCGAACTCCTTGCCCTTGTGAACCAGCATCGTGGCGTCGCCGCCGTCGTCGAGGATCATATTGGCGCCTGCGGCGGGATCCTCATCCACGCCCGGCCAGGCGAAGATCTGGCTCGCCGCCCACCAGTATTCCTCGAGCGTCTCGTTCTTCCAGGCGAAGACCGGCACGCCCTGGGGGTGCTCCGGCGTACCGTCCTTCCCCACGACGACGGCGGCCGCCGCCTCATCCTGGGTGGAGAAGATATTGCAGGAGGCCCACC
>DXGD01000427.1 GCA_019114115.1 Candidatus Nesterenkonia stercoripullorum | reverse complement strand
ACCTACCACGTCATCCCAGGCCAGCTCAGTCCTGACGAGGTCGCCGGTGAGCATGAGACGGTCCAGGGCGACACAGTCATGATCGAGGGTGAGGGCGAAGACCTCATGTTCGACGAGGCTGGCCTGGTGTGCGGCGGCGTGATGACCTCGAACGCCACCGTGTACATGATCGACGGCGTGCTGATGCCCGATGAAGGCTCCACTGAGGAGTGAGCCGCAGATGACGGCAGAGCACTCGGGGTGGACATGATCCGCCCCAGTGGGAGACGACGCTGAGATGATGCCGGTGTGGGGCAGGGATCTCCACACCGGCGTCGTCGTCGGGAGGGCGCCCTGACGAGGGCCGAATCCTCTGCCGCAGCCAGTATCGGCGCTGCTGCCAGGACCTGCGTCGTAGCTGCTGCCGGGGCGGCACGACTGTACCGAGGTGACAATGAACTCGATAATGACCACTTGAGGTGACATTCTGGTAGGTATGTCAGAAGCCAGGCCGGAAAGCGTCACGCCTGGGGACCCCTCTGCGGACTCAGATCCGTGCGGGAAGATCCTGCTCAGGATCCAACGGGGCGATGATGGGGCTTTCGAGGAGCTCTATCGCGGTCAGGCCACGATCCTCCTGGCCGCCGTGCTGCGTATCGTGCGGAACCGCTCCTTGGCAGAAGAAGTCCTCCAAGACGTGTTCACCGATGTCTGGCGCAGCTCCTCCAGCTTCGACCCGCAGCGCGGCACAGGCCGGGCATGGCTGATGACCATGTGCCGCCGCCGGGCCATCGACAGGGTGCGCTCCGTGCAGGCCCAGCAGAACCGGGACTTCGCCGAAGGCGTGAAGGAAGCGCACCAACAGAGCCCGGATCTGGGCGAGGACGTCGTGGAGCATGTGGAGGCGGCCCGGGCGGCGACGGCGCTGAAGAACCTGCCCGCCCACCAGGCTGAGGCCATCGCCTTGGCGTATTATCACGATCTATCGCACGCCGAGATTGCTCGACGGCTGGGAGTTCCGCTAGGAACGATCAAGTCCAGGATTCGGGACGGTATGAGGCAACTACGAGTGCATATGGAGGTGGCGCCGTGAACCCCGATCATGAGTACCTCGCCGCTGGCTACGTGCTCGGAGGTCTCGACCCGCAGGAGCACGACGACGCGGAAAGCCTCTACGCCTCAGATCCGCAGTTCCGCGCCGAAGTGGCCGCGGTGGAAGAGACGATGGCTCTGCTGGCCGAATCGGACGAGCCCGCGGAGCCCAGCGCCGAGACCGAAGCGGCGATCCTGGCGATTCCGCAGCACTCCTCTCCTGCCGCGACGGGTGCGCCCGGCCTCCCTGACGCACCCGCTGAACAGCAGGAATCGGCCCCTGAGGAGCCGGGGGGTTCGCCCGAGGCCTCCGCCGGGGCGCTTTCCCGCCCCTCGAACGTCCAGCGACGCCGCAGCACGATGTACCTGGCCCTGGCCGCATCCGGGCTTATGGTGCTCGCCGCCGTGCTGGGCGGAGTGGCAGTCAATGAGTATCAGCAGCGCACCGATCTTCAGGAGCAGCTCAGGGCGGCCGAGGAGCAGAACACCCTGGAGGACGCCCTGCTGGACGCGCCTGATCTCGTGTCGACTCGGGTGGAGTCGGAGGGCGGCGGGGCAGCCACTGTCAGCTACTCGATGCAGGAGCAGATGATCCGCGTGACCCCGGAGGATATGGACGCCCCGGAGGAGGACCAGGACCTGCAGATGTGGATCATCGACGACGACGGCGCCCATTCGGCAGGGATCATGTCCGCCGCACGGGCGTCCATGGTCACCGATTCCTCCTTCGGCGACGGCGCCTCCCTCGGAGTCACCCTGGAGCCGGCCGGAGGATCCGAGGAGCCGACGTCGGAGCCGCTCATGGTGGCTGAACTCTGAGACCGGTTGTCTGGGACCGGCGCTACGGGCCAGTGGTCTAGAATCGGCGGTGAGGCATTTTCCTGCCCCCACATCTCCAGCCCATCTATAAGGCTCTGAGCTCCGAATACAGAGTATGAGGAAGACATCGGGACCCCGCGCACAGCAAGCAGGCGGACCGCTGCGGTTCGCCCTCAGCGGTGTCATCGCCGCCGCGCTGTTCTTAGGGCTGGCGCACTTGGCCTCGACGCTGTTCGCGCCGACGTCTTCACCCCTGCAGGCTCTGGGCACCACGGTGATACGCCTGACGCCCGGGCCCATCCAGGAGTTCGCGATCTCGGCATTCGGCTCCTACGACAAGCCGGTGCTGTATGTCTGCATGGGCATCGTCGGAGCGGCGCTCGCCGGAGCGCTCGGGGTGCTGGGCCGCCGTCGTGTCAGGGCGGCGATCATCGGATTCTGCGTGGTCGCCGTCGTGCTGGGCAGTGCTGTGGCGAGCCTGCCGGAGACATCGCCGGAGGACCTCATCCCCACCGGCGTCGGGTTCGTCGCGGGAGTGATCGTCCTGCGGGTGCTCTTGCGCTCAGCTCGCGCGATCCGCAGCGCAGATCCGCAGGAACCGAGCGCTGAGCCCGCCATGCACGATGAAGCGCAGCGACAGCGCCCCGGGGAGCCG
>DXGD01000426.1 GCA_019114115.1 Candidatus Nesterenkonia stercoripullorum | reverse complement strand
GTCCGGAGTGCCCAGCGAGCGCTCTCCGAGGACGCGCGAGCGTCCGAGCCGGGCCGTGAGCTCTGCTGTCTGCGCTGCCGCCTCGGTTGCCGCCGCGGCAGCGGAGGCAACGGATTCACCGAGCGCTGCGGAGCGATCGAAGTCCCGCTCCAGCGTCTCCGCGAAGGGCACGGCGGCGTCGATCATGGTCTTGTCACCGGGCTGCGCCCCGCCCAGTCGGCGGACTGCTCCCACCGCCGCGGTCAGCGCAGCGACGACGGTCGCAGCATCAGCTGCCGAATCATCGCTGAGCGCACCGCCTGCGGCTGTGAGGGCCGCGCCCCACAGAGCGCCGGATGTTCCACCCGCCGATTCCGCCCATGCCGTGCCGGCGTGAACCAGGATGGTCCGGGCGCCGGCTCCGCGCTCGAGCGCCTTGGCGCCGGCCTCTTCTGCGCCCTTGGAGCCCAGAACCATGCCCTGACCGTGGTCACCGTCTCCGGCGATGGCGTCGATCGCGCCCCATTCCTCGTCGTGCTCAGCGCACAGGCCCGCGATCATGGCCAGGACGCCCTGCAGACGCGAGGCCAGCTCCTGGGACTCAGCGGCCGCAGGTGGGACCTCCTCCTCGCCGGGGGTGAAGATCGATTCGCGCGATGCAAGCTCACTGGCCTGGGCGAGCCCTGCCAGAGCCCCGCGGCGATAGGCGGGGGTATCCACCGGAGCGGTCCAGAGCTCTTCCAGCTCCTCGTCGAGGAAGACCAGCGTGAGCGACAGGCCAGCCATATCGAGGCTGGTGACGAATTCCCCGACCTCGGGACGCACCGGGATCAGGCCGGCCTCCTCGAAGCGTTGCGCGAGACGGCCGTAGACCACGAACAGTTCCTCGTACTTGACCGTGCCGAGGCCGTTGACCAGGACGGCGACACGGCCGGTGCGGTCTTCGGGGATCTCTTCGGCGATCCCGTCGAAGAGCAGATCGGCGACGTCGTTCGCGCTGCCCATGGGTACATCGCGAACGCCCGGCTCACCGTGGATGCCCAGGCCGACTGCCATCTGACCTTCGGGCACATGGAACAGCGGCTCCTCAGCTCCGGGCAAGGTGCAGCCGTCGAAGGCCAGCCCGAAGGAGCGGGTTGCGTCATTGGCCTTGATCGCAATGCGCTCGGCTTCATCGATATCGGCGCCGGCCTCGATAGCGGCGCCGACGAGCTTGAAGACCGGCAGGTCGCCGGCGATCCCGCGGCGATCACGGTGGTTCTCCTGGGTGTTCGAGGCGATGTCGTCGCTGACCTTGACGATCCGGGCGTCGATGCCCTCAGTGCGCAGCTTCTCGGCCGCTGCACCGAAATGCAGCACGTCGCCGGCGTAGTTGCCGAAGCCCAGGAGGACGCCGCCGCCGTTCTCCGCGTTGCGCGCCACCGAGTACACCTGCGAGGCCGACGGCGAGGCGAAGATGTTGCCGCAGGGCGCACCATGCCCCATCCCCTGGCCGACCCATCCGGCGAATGCGGGGTAATGCCCCGACCCTCCCCCGATGACCAGCGCCGGCTGGCCCTTGGGCGTCTGCGTGGATCGCACGACTCCGCCATGCACCTGCTGCAGATAATCCGGGTGGGAAGCCACGAGTCCGCTCACCGCATCGGTGGCGAAGTTGGAGGAAGAGTTGGTCAGATAGGTCATAGTCGGTCCTCACGCTTCTTCAGTACGCAGATGCCACTGTGGTCGCAAAGAATTTTGCCCAGCGGAGACGTACAGATGTTTATAACAAATGTGCTCGTGGCTAGAATAAGGCAGAATCAGTGATCAGCACCACTCCGCCAACGCCGATGGAGAGTTCGTCCGTGACAGAGCCTACCCAATCAAGGGAATCCGGCCAGCCCGGAATTCACGGTGCCGAGGGGACACGCGGCGCTGAGGGAACCGACCCGCAACGCCTGTATCGGGCCGCCCAGCTCTACTACGAAGAGGGCGCGACCCAGGCCCAGGTGGCCGAGCATCTGCAGGTCTCACGGCCTTCCATCAGCCGCATGCTCTCGGAGGCCCGGGCTCAGGGCATCGTGGAGATCCGGGTGCATCGCCCTGGCAGTGAGGATCTCGACGGACTCGGCGAGGAGCTGCGCCAGCGGCTGGGCCTGAAGTCCGTGCACCTCGCCGCAGGAGATCAGTCCCACCAGCTGGGCCCCGGCCTCGCGCCGCAGACGCGTCAGGCCCTGGCGGCAGAGGGACTGCGCGCCGGAGATGTCCTGCTGCTCGCATCGGGCGAGACCATCTATGCCCTCGCGCAGCAGCGCCTGGGGACCTTCCCCGGCGTCGTCGTCGCGCCCACAGTCGGCGGACAGGCGGAGCCTGATCCGTGGCATCAGACGAACGAAGCGGTCCGGGCGTTCACCGCCGCCTCCGGAGGGTATCCGCATTATCTGTTCGCCCCGTCGATGCCCTCTGCCGCCTTGCTGAAGGCGCTGCAGGACGACCCCGGGTTCCGGCAGATCATGGACGACTGGGCGACAGCTAAGGTCGCCCTCATGGGCATCGGCGCACCCGCCCTGACGCGTAGCTCGATGGCTCAGTCTGTGCCGAAAGACCACCCGAGCCTGATCCGTTCGGTCGGCGATGTCTGCCTGGCATTCTTCGACCAGAACGGCGAGGAAGTCGCCTTCCCCGGCAAAGAACGCATGGTTCGCATCTCCGGCGACACCCTGCGGGCAGTGCCGAGCCGGATCGCGGTGGCGGTCGGCACCCACAAGGCGCCCAGCATCATCGCGGGCGCCGGGGCCGACTGGTTCAACGTCCTGATCACCGACGAGACGACCGCCCGGGCGGTACTGGCCTCAGCGTGAGGTGTGGCTGCTCAATGCCGCACAGCCTCAATCCGGAGCATATTGGCGATCGTCATATCGAGCACCGAGTCATCGAAGACCCGCTTCCAGTCTTCTTTGATGATCATGTCCCGGCCGTGGTCCATCGCAATATGGCACGCCTCGGAGAACGGATTGTCTCCGCGCAGCGCGTTGGCCAGCGCGACCTGGATATGGCCGTAGAAGAGGGCCTCGGCGGCGGGACGCGGCACGCCTGCCGTGTTGACGGCTTCCTCCAACGCCTCCTTCAGGACGCCGCCGATCATGCAGGCGATAGTCTCCACCAGCGTGGGCTCGAGGATCGCCAGCTGCTTCACAGTGACCCAATGAACGTCGATGACCGGTGCGTAGATGCTGCGGATGATCTGCTCCGCCAGTGATCGAGTCCCTTCGTCCGGAGTTCCTCCCGGAGACTCCAGCGCCGCGACGGCGTTCTGCGGTGCCGCGACCCCGCCGAACGTATCCGCGTACTCCTCATCCGTGCGCCTCTTCAGGAAGATGGAGGGATGCGCGGGGTGCGCGCAGACGTACTCGATGTCTTCCCGCGATTCCAGGAGGCCTGCATAGGCCGCAGCGGGGTCAAGGGTCATCACGATTGACCCGGACTTCATCTGCGGTATGACGTCGCGGCTGACGGCTCCGAGCACAAGATCGGGGACAGCAAGGATGACGGCGTCGGCCTGGTCGACGGCGTCCTGGGTCGAGACCACCTCAAGACCGCTGTCACGAAGTCGCTGCTGGCCGCCCTCGGACTTTTCCGCATAACGGACAGTCGCGCCAGTCTTACGCAGGTTGTTGGTGATGCGCTGGCCCATTTTGCCGCCGGCGCCGATCAAAGCGATCGTCAGGTTGTCGATACTCATGTCTGCTTGCTCCTCAAATAGTTGATGCTGTGCGTCGTCCAGTCACGCTCGGCCTCGATGGTCTGGTGAATATCTCCCTGCCACGGAAGCCAATGCTCGATGATCTGATTGACCCCGCGCTCAGTCGGGGCCACCGCGTCGATCATGACGTCGTAGTCCAGGAGGCCCTCTCCCAGCCGGGCGCCCGTATAGACGAAGCCCACCCAGCCAGGCTGACGAGAGAAGGCGAAGTCCTTGATGTGCAGGTTGTTCACCCACGGTGCGGTGTGTGTGACGACGTCGCGCGGGTGCTCCAAGGCTGCGACGGAATTGGCTGGATCCAGCACGATGCCAAGCGCCTGACTATCCATCGCACTGACGACGTCGACGAGGGCCTTCGTGGGGACCTGCTCATAGGTCTCCAGACCAAGCCGCACACCTGAGGATGAAAACTCGGCGGCGGCAGCTGACAGCTCTGGTCCCACCTCCTCCAGCGGTGTATCAGCCGGCTGGACCATGGAGCGCACGAACACGCTGTCCAGGGACTGCGCAATCTCCAGGTACCGGGCTAGGTGACCCCTTCGCACGCCCCGGGTCCCCAGTTCCAGGGTGAGACCGAGGTCAGCGGCCAGTCCACGAAGCGCCTCAAGACGGCCCTGGTCATACGACTCGATCGCGGGGAAGTCGCAGATCTGGAAGACCTCCGCACCAAGACTCTGCGCGTCTCGCAGCATCGCCTCCAGGGACATCGGAGCAGGGCTCTTCTCGGAGCACTGCCAAAAGTAGGCGTAGGTACTAAGCCCGATCATCGGTGATCTGCCTCTCATGGGGTGACGTGGCCAACACCACATAACCACCAACTCACACACATGTCAACCGGTTGACCACTTTCGCATCACATAGGCTTGTCCCATGCCGAAATACCCCAGCGACCCTTCAGCCGAGCTCGACGGCACGCTGACAGCCATCACCGCTGGAACCCCGACGGCGGCCGTCGCTTCCCAGCTCCTGACGTACTTCACCAGTGGAGGCCTTGAGCGGGGTGCCAGACTCCCCTCAGAGCGGAGACTCTCGGAATTGCTGGGGACGGGAAGGTCCGCCGTACGCGAAGCTCTTGCAGCGCTGGAGATCCTGGGGATGGTCGATGTACGGCCCGGCTCCGGCACCTACCTCCACTCCGACGCCTCCGAGCTGCTTCCCCGCACGCTCAGCTGGGGTCTGATGCTCGGCTCACAGGGCGCCGAGGATCTGCTCGAGATACGGTCGGCGCTGGAAGTCCTTGCTGTTCAGCTTGTCTCCCGCAATCCGAGCGAGGGCGCACTGGAGGCACTGCAGGAACAGATCGACGACATGTCCCGGCACACGGAGCTCGCAGACCATCAGGCGTTCGTCGAAGCTGACGCGCGCTTCCATCAGGAAATCGCAGCGGCGTCGGGCAATCAGGCGCTGGGAACGGTTCTGCAGAGCGTTCGCGCTCTTCTGCGGGTATGGGTCGACCGAAGCGTGGACGAGCCCGCTGACGCTCGCACGGCCCTGGAAGAACATGCAGCGATCGTGCACGCCCTGGCCGCCGGAGACCCCGACGCCGCAGTGAGCGCGATGACGATCCACATGCAGACAGCGAGCGAACGAATCCTCAGCGCCAAAGCCAGAGGGCACAGCGCCGAGTAGCGATCGTGCGCGACCTGGGACAGTCGGGC
>DXGD01000045.1 GCA_019114115.1 Candidatus Nesterenkonia stercoripullorum | reverse complement strand
AGGACCCGCATGACCCCGGTGACGACGATCCCCAGAACAGAGGCACGAGTGATGTCCTTGACGCTCTCAGGCCCTTTGATGCCGGAGTCGATGAGGCGATGCGCTCCGGCGAAGGTGATGTACCCGCCGACAGTGCCTCCGATGATCGTGGTGATCACGAGGAAATCGAACTCCTCCGGCAGGACGCTGTTGCGCAGCGCCTCTCCCACCGGTGGCGCGGAGGCGAAGGCGACGTAGACCATGAGCAGGATCATCAGCGCGCCGAGACCCACCACCACTCGGTCCAGCGCAACGCCAGCCCGCTTGGAGAGGAAGACGACGACGGCGACCGCAGCGGAAAGCCCGCCTCCGATGAGCGGATCCAGCCCCAGCATCGCGTTGAGCCCGAGTCCTGTGCCCCCGATATTGCCGATGTTGAAGATCATCCCGCCGATGAAGACGAGCGCTCCAAGCACCCAGCCCAGGCCGGGCAGCAGGGTGTTGCCCAGTTCGTTGGCACGCATCTTGGACACTCCCAGCACCCTCCAGACATTGAGCTGGATGGCGATGTCGACGAGGATCGACACGAGGATCGCGAAAGCGAATGCCGCCCCGAGCTGGACGGTGAACACACTGGTCTGAGTGATGAAGCCGGGCCCGATGGCGCTGGTGGCCATGAGGAACATCGCGCCCATGATGGCCGTGCGGCTGCCACTGGCAGGGAGCCGAGACGAGGTCTTGGCCTCCGCTGGGTCCTGCGACCCTCCCCTTTTCGGAGAGTGAGCTGAATCGTCCATGACGTCCCTTCCTCACGCGCTGGACGATACCCTACCCATCTGGTGCTGGGCGCGTGAAGAGGCGGGAGACTGCTGACCTCAGAAGGGGGCGCAGAAACACTGTGTCAGTCGTCTGCCTCGTCGTCATCCTGGCCCTTCGTGCCTTTTCCGCCTGGGTCGCGGCGCAGATGGCGGCTCTGCTCCGCTGCAGAGAGAAGCTGCACGCCGGCCCCTACCCAGATGGCGCCGCTCGGACCGGCCGGTGCGGCGATCGCCCCGGCTGTGAGCGGAATGACGACCTGTCCGAGCCGATTGCCGACCAGCCGCAGGGCCAGCGCCGGTGAGCGCCAGTCGGGCGGCACCGCCATCGTGATGATCGTCATCGTCAGCGGCTGGCCCAGCCCGAGGAAGAATCCTCCGACGAACGTCGTCGTCATCGCCAGCCAGAACACCCCGATGATCCACGGGAGGGTCCCGAAACAGAGTGTCGATACCAGCAGGCTGATCACCAGGAGGAGCTCGCGCCGGATCCTCGTGGTCAGATATCCCAGCAGGAGCCGGGAGACCAGCGAGCCGATCCCTCGGATGGCGAGAAGCATTCCCACCATGGTCGGGGTCAGCCCGGCGTTCTGGCCCAGCAGCGGCACGAAGGCGACCAGGATGTCGGTCAGTGCCAGCAGTCCCGCGGAGGCCAGGATGTGGGAACCAATACGTGGACGCTGCAGGATGTGCAGGGCCGAAGCCTTCTCTTCGTCCTTCTTCTCCGATTCCTTCTTCTGCGGTGCGCGCGCGGCGCGGTCCAGCCCGTGGCGGCGGAGGAACAGCGTGAGCAGCAGGACGACGGCGCCCGGGATCGTGACGAGCCCGCCGACCCAGATTGAGGCGTCGATCCCGCCGAGCGAAAGGTCCCCGCCACCCGGGCCGGAAGAGATGATCCACCCGCCGACTAAGGGGCCGAGCATCTGACCGGCAGAGACTCCGGCTGTGAACCAGCCGAATGCCGCGTCCACATTCGATTCCCCGGCCACTCGACTGACCGCACTCTGGCCGCCGATCGTGAAGACGAGCTGCCCGAAGCCCAGCGCAGCAGTTCCCGCAATCATGCCCCACACCGTGGGGGAGAGGGCGATCCCGGCTGAGCCGGCAGCCATGATGATCAGTCCCGAGGCCATCAGCACGGTGAGGGTCGACGAGCGCTGGGCCAGCCGTCCCAGCGACATCGCCGAGATCAGCGGGATGATCGCATAGGCGGCCGCGATGATGCCGACCATCGTCGCATCGCCGCCGAGGGCGTCGACCTTGTACGTTGTGGAGGGCCGGACCACGTTGACCGAGAACTGGTTCACCAGCGCCGTAAGCGTCAGCAGGGTGATCCACAGTGTTCTGGTCCTCGCGCTCATTGCCCTCCTCGCCATCCTGGTCTCACCAGGCCCGCATCAACAACCTTCACAGTATCAACGGCGTGCGGACGCCTCGCCCGCCGGTCGGTTGGTGTCCGATGAGGCACTCCCTTGACGATAGTTAGTAACCCTAACTAGTATAGTGCTTCGTGACTTCCACGAACAGCACCCTCGAGGGCCTCCCCACGGACCTGGTTCTGGCCTGCAGCCGCTTCAGCCGGCTGGCTGCGCGCCGGGCCGACGTCGGCGTCTCTTCTGTGACCTGGCGAATTACCGCGACCCTCGCCCGTTTCGGCGAAATGCGAGTCTCTGAGCTGGCCACCCGCGAGCAGGTCTCCCGCCCCACGACGACGGCGACCCTGAAGCGCCTCGAAGAGGAGGGCCTGATCGTGCGCCGGGCTGACCCGGATGATGCCCGGTCAACGTTCGTCTCGCTGACCCTGTACGGTCGCCAGCGACTTTCCCAGTGGTATGTGGCCCTGGACGCGAGCGTAGAGGGTCTGATCAGCGACTTTCCCGCCGACGATCGCGCAGTTCTGGCGCGCGCCGCGGAAATCCTCGCGCGTACCGTCGATTCTGCAGAAGGAGATCCCACCGCACTATGACAAGCCTCCACCCTGAGAAAGTCAGCGAAAAGACCAGCGGAACACAGAGCACATCCACCCCACCCCCACAGGCCTCATCGGCTGCCGCAGGAAGCTTCACCGAGGCGTTCCGGCAGCCGCGAGCCGTCTGGGCGATCGCCTTCGCGGTGACCGTCTCCTTCATGGGTATCGGGCTGGTGGACCCGATCCTGCCCGCGATCAGCAACGAGCTCGGAGCATCCGAGACCCAGGCCATGCTGCTGTTCACCAGCTACCTGTTCATCACGGCGATGGCGATGTTCTTCACCAGCTGGTTCGCCTCCAAAGTCGGGGTCCGGCGGACACTGCTGATCGGTCTGGCTCTCGTCGTCGTGTTCGCTGCGCTGGCCTCGACTGCTGGTTCCGTCGACCAGATCATCGGCCTGCGAGCAGGGTGGGGTCTGGGCAATGCGCTGTTCATCTCCACGGCGCTGGCAGCGATCGTCGGTGCTGCGACCGGTCCCAGCTCGGGAGCCATCATCTTGTACGAGGCTGCTCTGGGAGTCGGCATGGCGGCAGGGCCCCTGCTGGGCGGACTGCTCGGATCGGTGAGCTGGCGGACTCCCTTCGCGGGGACTGCCGTGCTGATGGGCATCGGTTTCATCGCGATCACGGTGCTGCTGCGAAAGACCCCGCCCGCTCAGCCCGTATCCGTCGGTGCGGCGTTCGCCGCGCTGTCCCACCCAGCGCTGCGCACACTGGCGATCACGGCCGTGTTCTACAACTTCGCCCTGTTCACGCTGCTGGCCTACTCTCCCTTCCCCCTTGAGGCGGCGGCTGCATCCGCAGGGCACGAATTCGGCGCCCTGCAGATCGGGGGAGTGTTCTTCGGATGGGGCCTCGGCCTGGCCATCACCTCCGTCTTCGTGGCACCTGTGCTGACCAGACGGCTCGGGCTGCTGGCCACGGTCATCACGACGCTTGGCCTGCTGACCGGGGTGATGGTGCTGATGGGGCTGCTGCACGGCTCCGTCGTCGGGCTGGTGACTCTCATCATCGTCGGAGGATTGCTGCTGGGCATCATGAACACAGCACTGACGGAGACCGTCATGGAAGCCACCGACCTTCCCCGCGCAGTGGCGAGCTCGGCCTACTCAGGTGTGCGTTTCCTGGGCGGCGCCATCGCTCCCGCAGTGGCTGGACCCTTGGCCGCGGCATTCGGCCCGTCCGTGCCCTACGAGGTCGCTGCAGGAGCCTTGATTCTGGGGCTCGGTGCCTTGCTCCTGGGTCGCAAGCACGTGATCGCCACGGCGGCTCCGCACAGCGTGCAGGACGAAGGGGAGGACGTGATCCTCGGCGACGAGTCCTGATCTGAGTTTCGCCAGTACCGAAAGCCCTGGACCAACGATGGGGGCATGCACTTGAATAGCACTATGAGTACATTCGCAGTCACTAACCCGAATACCGGCGCCGTCGAGGAGACCTTCGAGTCTCTGTCCACCGAAGAGATCCCCCGCGTGATCGACAAGGCTCACCGGGCTTTCCAGACGTGGCGCGAGACCCCGATGGAGGAGCGCGCTGCGATCCTCAGCCGCGCCGGCGACATCTTCGAGTCCCGGGCCGAGGAGCTGGCCGACATCATCGGGCATGAGATGGGCAAGCCGAAGCAGCAGGGCATTGCCGAGGCCAAGAAGGTGGCCTTCTCAGCGCGCTGGTACGCGAAGAACGCCCCCGAGCAC
>DXGD01000425.1 GCA_019114115.1 Candidatus Nesterenkonia stercoripullorum | reverse complement strand
TCGTTCGTCGTCCGGAAGGCGCAGAAGTCTTACGGGATGGGCCGGCAAGTGGAGGGCCCGAGTGTGAAGGACCGCAAGGTCGTGGTCCTCGAGGACACCTCGACGACGGGCGGATCGGCGCTGACCGCTGTGGAAGGCGTCCGCAACGCCGGCGGGTTCGTCCAGGCGGTCGCGGTCATCGTGGATCGTGACACCGGCGCGCGGGAACACATCGAACAGACTGCCAATGTGCCGTACTTCTACGCCTTCTCTCGCGCAGATCTCGGACTCGAATGAGGATGACCCCCTGACCGAAGAGGTGAGCATGACTGCTCCGCAGAGTTCCGCATCATTCAACCCTGCCCGCGAGGACTTCCTCGCACAGATGCTGCATGGCCTGGAAGCGAGCCAGCACGTGCACGTCCTGCGTACTGATCAGGGCACTGCAGTCATCGACGCCGATCACCGCCCGGGCTCCCGGGTCGCCGTCATCTCCGGCGGCGGCTCCGGTCACGAGCCCGCTCATGCCGGCTTCGTCGGACAGGGCATGCTCAGTGCCGCCGTCCCCGGCGACATCTTTTCCTCCCCACCCGTCAGCGCAGTGCTCCAGGCCATCCGAGCAGTGACCGGCGACGCCGGCTGCGTCCTGGTCATCAAGAACTACACCGGAGACCGGCTGAACTTCGGCCTTGCCGCTGAGCGAGCCCGCGCCGAAGGCTACACCGTGGAGACGGTCCTCATCGCCGACGACGTCGCCCTGCCTGACGTGGCCCAGCGACGTGGCCTGGCCGGAACGGTGCTGATCCACAAGCTGGCGGGGCATCTGGCATGGGAAGGAGTCTCCGCAGCGGAGATCGCCCAGCGTGCGCAGCGTGTTGCCGAGCGCCTGCGGACGATCGGCCTTGCCCTAGAGCCTGCTCACGTTCCCGGAGAGGCGGACCAGGCGGAGGAGAAGCCCGCTCACCCTGGACCCGCAGGGGGCGCTGCGCCGGAGGCCGTCGCCAGGCATGCAGAGCTCGGCCTAGGCATCCACAATGAGCCGGGTGCCCACAACGTCGTCGTCACCTCAGCTGCGGGGGCCATCGAAGATGTCCTCGCCGGACTGCAGCTGGATGCTCCGCGGGATGCTTCCAGCACAGAGGCGGCGGGTTCAGGCGGCTCCGAGGCTGATCAGCAGCTCGTGGTCATGCTCAACGACCTCGGGGGATGCTCCGCGCAGGAGGGGCTGATCCTCGCCGGCGCGCTCGCCGAGCAGGTCGGGACGCACCGGATCAGCCGGTTCCTGGGGCCGAGCCGCTTCATGACCAGCCTCGACATGCACGGATTCTCTGTGACGGTGGCTCCCGCCGACGCCGAGCTCATCGCCGCCCTGGACACGCCGACTCTGGCCCCGGGCTGGCGGACGCCAACCGTCCCGGGAGCTGGCTTATCCGCTTCTGCGGAGGCGATTGCGCCCTCGACCGCTGCCGAGGCCTCAGCAGCAGAGGTCCCGGCCACGGCCGAGGGCAGGATCGAAGAGGCAGTCCTCGCTGCCTGCCGTGCCCTGGTCGCGGAAACCGGGCCGCTCGACGAGCTCGATCGGCGCACCGGCGACGGCGACGCGGGGACGACGTTCAGCGCGGGCGCCCGAACCGTCATCGACGCCATCGATCAGGGCCATCTGGGGTTCTCCGATCCCCGTGCTGCCCTCGGTGCCGTGGCAGGTCTGCTGGAGAGCCGCATGGGCGGGTCCTCCGGTGTGCTTCTGGCCATCCTGTGCGCCGCCGCTGCTCACGACCTCGCCCAGGATTCAGCCCATGCGGAGTGGGCGAGTGCCCTCGGCGCAGGCATCGAGGCCGTGGGATTCCACGGCGGGGCCGCAGAAGGCGACCGCACGATGCTGGATGCCCTGATCCCCGCGCATCGCGCGTTGCAGCAGGGCGCTTCACTGCGTGCGGCCGCCCAAGCAGCCCGCGACGGCGCGAACGCCACCGCAGACCTCACCGCGCGAGCGGGCCGCTCAGCATACGTTCCGGCCGAAGCCCAGAGCGGCGTGCAGGACGCGGGTGCCGTCGCCGTCGCCGTGTTCTTCGAGGCGCTCGCCGGACAGCTGGAGTGAGTCCACTGGAACAGCCGGGTCAGGGCTCGTCCGAGACGTCATCCACGGCCGGGCCCCTCCGAGCGGAGGAATCGGGCGATCGGGTGATCGGCGTCGGGCCCTGGGTCGGGGAATGGCCCGAGGGCGACCATTGGGACGAGGAGCTGCTGGCGGAAGGGGACCGTCGCAACGTCGTCGACGGGTACCGGTATTGGTCGCACGAGGCGATCGTGGCTGACTTGGACCGCCGACGGCACTCTTTCCACGTGGCGATCGAGAATTGGCAGCACGATTTCAATATCGGCACGGTGGTGCGCACTGCCAACGCATTTCTCGCCCGCGAGATACACATTATCGGGAAGAAGCGGTGGAACCGTCGCGGTGCGATGGTGACAGATCGGTATCAGCACATCCGGCATCATCCTACTGTGGAGGGCTTCGTCGAATGGGCGGAGGCCGAGGGGCTCCCGGTGCTCGGCGTCGACCTCTTCCCCGAGTCGAAGCCGCTGGAGGCCTACGAGATGCCACGGGATTGCGTGATGGTATTCGGGCAGGAAGGCCCTGGGCTCAGTGAAGAGGTCCGGCAGGCTGCCCAGGACACGCTGTCGATCGCGCAGTACGGGTCGACGCGCAGCATCAACGCCGGGACTGCGGCAGGGATCGCCATGCACTCGTGGATCCGGCAGCATGCCGAGCCGAGCAGGGCGAATTAGCCGATTCCGCTCGGGGCAGCCACGATCTGACGCAGTCCGCGCGAAGCGTTACCATGGATAGGCCGACGGTTCGCGCACGGACCGTAGGGGGCTATAGCTCAGTTGGTAGAGCGCTTCGTTCGCATCGAAG
>DXGD01000424.1 GCA_019114115.1 Candidatus Nesterenkonia stercoripullorum | reverse complement strand
TGATGACCAGAACGCCCCGCTGGCAGTGGGCGCGTTCCTGCTGGTCGCGGGGCTATCAGCCACGATGTCCTCCGGTGATTCCGACGCCGTGACTGCAGTGACTATCCTGCTTCGCGATGTCGTCCAGATGGTGACGGGAAAGATGCCGCGCAAGGAGAACATGATCTTGCTCTCCCGAGTAGGCCTGTTCAGCGTGCTGGGACTGGCGCTACTCGGCGCGCTCGTTTCTGACACCATCATCGGATACATCACGATGATGATCTCCACCATCCTGTCCGGGCTGTTCGTGGCATCTGTTTTCGGTCGCTTTTGGAAGCGGGCCACTTGGCAGGGTGGTTTGGCCGCGATTGTCGGGGGGTCTGTGGTCTCGCTGGTCGTGCAGGCGAACGGTGCCTGGACAGAGTTCTGGGGCAACTCTGTGATTCCGGCCCTGATCGCGGCCTCAGTGCTATGCGTGCTAGTAAGCCTTGTGACGCCGCGTACACGCGTCAGTTCGGAGGAAGCACTGCGGATCCTGGCCGAGGAGCGGTCGGAGATCGACGCGGGGACGGTTCTGGCGGCGGAGGAGCCGGACCAGGAGAAATAGCTTTCACGCGTCACCGCAGGCCGAGCCGGAACAAGAGATGCCGGACCCTAGCCGTACGGAGGGTCCGGCATCTCGCTGCATATGAGTCCGTAAGGGTCAGGCTTCCCGGCGAGCCCGCTCAGCGAGCTCGTGCGCTAAGGCACTGACGTGGTCCGTCTCATTGTCCCACGCATCCGCGACGGTTCCGCGGTATCCGTCCCGAGCTTTCTCCAGCAGTGCCCGATCGGCGGGCGCCAGCGCGTCAAGGCCTGACCCGAGCAGGCGGCGGTGGCTGCTGTGTGCGGTGGCGATGATACTCACCACGTCGGGGTCTGGGGTCGGTTGTGGCAATTCCCCTTGTTACCAGATGCTCCCGATTCCATTCGCCGTACTGGAGATCGCAGGTGGGGCGATCACCCAGCGGCGTCAGGTCCGTGACGACGAGACTCGTCAGCACGAGGCAGTCAAGATCGCTGTCCGGGCGCAGCCCCGTCGTCGTGGCTGAGCCGTAGAGGTAGAAGCCCAGGACATCCCCGGGATCGTGCTCCTTCAGGTGCGAGAGTATCGGCGCGATGACGTCGTCCACATCTCTCATGCTAGACGCCCGGTGAGCCCTGATGAATGGCGACCTTCGTCTCCTTGCGGCCCAGCCTCACGGAGACTGACCAACCGCCGTCTTCCGGCCCGGCGGTCGCGTTCCCTCCGAGCTGCTCGGCTTGGGCGGCTATCCGACCAAGCCCTGTGCCACTTGGGTGCGGCGGAGGGACGCCGTCGTCGTGTGACGGTGCGTTCCATGCCGTGAACTCGACAGCCAGGGGAGTGAGGGCCAGGGTGATGCGAACGTCCGGCGTGCCGGGAGCATGCTTGAGGATATTGGTCACGCACTCATTGGCGATCTGACGCAGCGCAGCTGCGACGTCGGCCGACATCACAGGGTGGCTCGGAGCATTCAGCACCGCAGGGATTCCGAGCGCTTCAAGCTTCTCGGCGAGGGTGCGGAGATGCGCTGTGATGTTCTCAGCAGCAGGTGTGGTCGGTTCGTCGTCGTGAACGATGTGCAGCATTCGGCGAATGCCCTGGAGCGCCTCTGAGGCTGAGGTTGAGATGGCCCGAAGCGACCGGCGTCGCTCCGCAGGACTCAAGGTCAGCTCCAGCGCCCGGGCGTGCATGGTCACCACAGTGAGGTCATGCGCAACGACGTTGTGCAGCTCATTGGCGATGCGCTCCCGCTCCTGCTGGAGGACCTGCGCGGTATGCTGCATCAGTCTTTCCTCGTCCTGGGCGCAGCGGCGTGCGAGCCAATACGCCGCCAGGCTCAGAGCGCCGACCGGCAGGAGCGCTCCAAGTGCCACCAGACGGCGGCGATGGAAGGACGCAGAGGGACGGGAGCGAAGCTGGCCGGCAGTCTTGCCAGACCCTACGGAGGTATCGAGCATCCTCTATTGTGTGCGTGCTTTTCCCAGCTGACTCACGCTGGTGATCGGCCCACATGACAGGGCTCAAAGCGGGGACAGGAGTGGTCGAGACGCCAAGCATCTCTAGACTAAAGTCGCTATTCTCTCCGCCGAGAGCACCCCTACGATGACGCCGTGAATCTGATCCGGGTGGTGATAGCCGACGACGAGGAGCTGATGCGCCACGCCCTGCGTATCTTCGTGGACAGCGGGGAGCGCACCACAGTGGTGGGTGAAGCCTCGACCGGCCACGACGCCATCGTGCTGTGCAGGGAACTGCGGCCCGACGTCGTGCTGATGGACATGCAGATGCCCGGACTCGATGGCTTTCAGGCGACGTCGGAGATCTCCATGATCTGCCCCGAGGTGAAAGTCCTCGCGGTGACGACCTTTTCCTCGCAGGGGTACGTGGCGGCGGCGCTGAGGGCCGGTGCCGCTGGGTATCTCGTGAAGGACACCTCCCCGGAGCTGCTCGTGAGGTCGATCATCGACGTCCATGAGGGGCGCGCGCCGCTGTCACCGCAGATCGCGCGGAGCCTGATCCTCTCCGTGCGGCACAACGAAGGGCCAGTGCCCGGTGGGATTTCTCCCGAAGAGGAGCTCACGCCCCGCGAGAAATCGATCGTGAAGCTGCTCGCCAAAGGAATGTCGAATGCTGAGATCGCCACGGCGCTGCATCTTTCAGAGGCCACCGTGAAAGCCAATTTCGGCAGACTCATGACCAAATGGGACGTCCGCGACCGCGTCCAGGTGCTCATCCGGGCCGCGAAGTCCGGTCTCGTGTCGTTGTGAAGCGCTGTTGCTGGGGTCGACGGCGTTCTTCATTGCGCGCATGGTCAGGATCTGAGGCTTGTTCGCTGAAGTCTCTTCGCTCGGAGGGGCCCCCTTGACAAAAGGGTAAGTAGTAACTTACATATTAATTATGGACGTGCTGGAAGCGATCGGGGAGAAGAACAGGCGGCGCATCGTCGAGCTCGTCGTCGCGAGCGAGCTCTCGGCCGGGGATATCGCGCAGCATTTCGAGACCTCCCGGCCGGCTGTTTCCCAGCACCTCTCTGTGTTGGTCGGCGCAGGTGTGCTGCGCGTCCGTCAGGAGGGGCGGCGTCGGCTCTATTCGCTGGATCCGACCATGCTGAGTGACGTTGAGAACTGGCTCGAGAAGCAGCGAAGGCGCTGGGAGCAGGCTCTCGACGCTTTGGAATATGAGATGGGGAAAGACCATGAATGACGCGATGAATGCTCAAGGAACATTGGGAATTGGTGCTGAAGGGGACTTCCGGATTCGTTTCGACCGCATCCTGCCCTACTCGCCAGAAAAGGTGTGGCTGTGGCTGACCGTGCCCGAGAAGCTCGACAGATGGCTGCCGGGGTGCCGGATCGACGCCGTCGTGGGTGGTCATGTCAGCTTCGACTTCGGCGAAGAGGGTGCGGCGACCGGAGAGGTCCTGCAGCTCGAGGACGCCCGACGTCTCGGGCACACCTGGGTGTGGGAGGGCGTGCCCACATCACAGGTCGCTTGGACACTGGAGCCCGTCGAGGCGGGAACCCACCTGAGTCTGATCCATCGCGAGGTCCTGCCCGAGCCGGCCGTGGATTTCGCTGCCGGATGGCACCTCATGCTCGAGGCGCTGGCGCTCGACCTCGCCGGAGAGCCCACCGACAAGGCGTGGGAGCGTGCCGAGGAGATCAGTGCGATATATGCGCGGTAGTTCTGCGGCGGTGGAGTCCCACCGGCGGGACCGGACGTGACCCGTCATGGAAGGTATCCCCGAGCAGTAGTGCTGAGCTCGGCAGAGGGCTTGCTTCCGCTCCGGCTGCCGGCTGCCTGAGGCTGACAGACCGAACCGAAGCCTGTCCGCCACCTCCCCGTCACGGACGACGGCCGGATTCCTGGGAGTCATAGGATGGAAGTAACCCTCACAAGGGGCCCATCGGGCTGAGGGCCCGGTGCACCACGACGATGAGTGTGGAGCGAATCGAGGGGTCGATGACGACAGCACGCGAGATAACACCCGGTACTACGACCAGCAGCCCGTGGCATGCCACAGAGAGCGCGGAGACCCGGGACATCCTGGAAGCCCCGTCCGGCGGGCTTACCGCCGCTGAGGCCGCCGCCCGGTTGGAGCGGTACGGTCCCAACGAGCTGACCATGCAGGAGCGGGACGGCTGGCTGGTGATGCTGGCCCGGCAGTTCAAGTCGCCCATGGTGCTCTTCCTGTTCATCGCAGCGCTGGTGACCGCTCTGCAGCAGGAATGGTTCGATGTCATCGTGATCGTCCTGGTCCTGATTCTCAATGCCTCGATCGGCTTCTGGCAGGCCAGGAAAGCCGAGTCCGACGTTCAGGCGCTGCAGAATCTCACCTCCCCGGAAGCCGGGGTGCTCCGCGACG
>DXGD01000423.1 GCA_019114115.1 Candidatus Nesterenkonia stercoripullorum | reverse complement strand
GCAGCGTCTGGCCGAGATCAGTGAGGACGAGGCCGCGGCCCGCGCGGCGTCCCTGCGAGCCGGGCTCGACGAGTACGATCTCGACGAAGAAGACGCCTTCCTCCTCGATGCTGACCCGGCAGTGGAGGAAGCGTTCCAGGATCGTGGCGCGCCGCCGGTTCTGGCCATCATCGGCCGGCCGAACGTCGGTAAGTCCACCCTGGTGAACCGCATCATCCGGTCGAAAGAAGCAGTCGTGGAGGATGTCCCGGGCGTGACTCGTGACCGGGTCACCTACGATGCGGAGTGGAACGGCAAGGACTTCGCCATCGTCGACACCGGCGGCTGGGAGCAGGACGCCCGCGGCATGCACAAGCAAGTCGCCGCCCAGGCAGAGCTGGCAGTGGACGAGGCCGATGCGGTCGTCTTCGTCGTCGACGGTCTGGTGGGAGCCACAGCCGTTGACGAGGCCGTGGTGCGGATGCTCCGGCGGAAGAAGAAGCCGGTGCTGCTGGCCGCGAACAAGGTCGACGCCGACGTCCATATGGCTGAGGTCTATGGCCTGTGGAACCTCGGGCTGGGTCAGCCCTACCCGCTCTCGGCCCTGCACGGCACCGGCACAGGCGATCTCCTGGACGCGGCCATCACCGCGCTGCCGGAGACGGCTCAGCATGGAGGTGCTCTTCCGGAAGGCGGGCCCCGCCGCGTCGCGCTGATCGGGCGTCCCAATGTCGGGAAGTCCTCGCTGCTGAACCGGCTCGCCGGCAGTGAACGGGTCGTCGTGGACAGTGTCGCGGGCACCACGATGGACCCTGTCGATGAGTTCATCGAGCTTGGTGGGCAGACCTGGCGTTTCGTGGATACTGCCGGGATCCGCCGTCGCCAGCATATGGCATCGGGGTCTGAGTACTATGCGATGCTGCGTACTCAGCGGGCGCTCGACAAGGCAGAAGTCGCCGTCGCGCTGATCTCCGTGGATGAGCCTGTCTCGGAGCAGGACGTTCGCATGCTGCAGATGGCTGTGGACTCGGGTCGCGCACTGGTGGTGGCCTACAACAAGTGGGACCTGCTGGATGACGAACGCCGCTTCTACCTGGAGCGGGAGATTCAGCGTGACCTGGCCCATGTGGCCTGGGCACCACGCGTCAACGTCTCCGCGATGACAGGCTGGCACAAGGATAAGCTCGCGCCAGCGCTGGAAACCGCCTTGGACAATTGGGAGCAGCGCATCCCCACAGGACGGCTCAACGCGTTTCTCGGCGAGCTCGTATCGGCACATCCGCACCCTGTCCGGGGCGGGAAGCAGCCGAGGATCCTCTTCGCGACGCAGCCCAGCTCGCGCCCTCCGAAGTTCGTCCTCTTCACCACCGGGTTCCTTGATCCGGGGTACAGACGGTTCATCGTCCGCAGGCTTCGTGAGACATTCGACTTCACTGGCACGCCGATCGATGTGACGATGCGCGTGCGGGAGAAGCGCAAGCGTCGCTGAGGTGCGGCGTCGTCCGGCGAGGGTGCAGACTAGGGGCATGACGGACACCGATCTTCTCCGCGACCTCGCCAGCCGACCTTTGCACGCAGCCAGCCTGTTCCTCCCCGGGGCGGATCCCGGGCTGCTCAATGTCCATCCTGGCGGCCACCCCAATTCTCCCGCATGGCTGCTCTGGCATGCTGCTCGGGAAATGGACCTGCAAGTGGCCGAGATCGCGGGCCGGGAGCAGATCTGGGCCAGCGGCGGTTTCTCCGGACGGTTCGGCCTCCGCCTCGACGAGGACGACATCGGCTACGGTCACAGCCGTGCGCAGGCTGAAAGCGTTCGCGTGAGCGAAGACGAGGCCGGCAGAGAACTGCTCCACGACTACCTGGCGGCCGTCACCGCCCAGATCGACCAAGACCTCGCCGCGCTCAGCGATGAAGATCTCGACCGCGTCCTGGACTCATCCTACGACCCGCCGGTCACCGTGGGGGTCCGGCTGATATCAGCGTTCGACGATGCCGCTCAGCACATCGGCCAAGCGGCATATGTCCTGGGGATGCCTGCCCCTACACGTTGACGCTCTCTGGGGCGCTCGATAGAGTAGCTGGAATCACAGTGCTTATATAAAAACATTAGTTTCATATAAGAAAACATGTCTCGCCTAGCGATGAGTCCGATACGTCACCGCGCACGGGAGAAGCCCCTCGGTGCCCCGTGTGAGAGGTCGCAAAGCAGAAAGAGGAGTGTGCCGCGTGAACGAGGTGCCTCGCATCAATGAGAACGGGAAGATCGGCCCGCGGGACTCGTCCCGAGTGCCGCGCTACGCAGGAGCCGCCACCTATGCGCTGCTGCCCACTGTCGAGGAGGTGCATGCTGCCGGTGGCGACGTCGACATCGCCGTGATGGGAGCACCCTTCGACACTGGCGTCTCATTCCGCTCAGGGGCGCGCTTCGGTCCCACCCATATCAGGGAATCTTCGCGCCTGCTGCGCCCTTATAACCCGGCGACTCAGACCTCTCCCTTCGCCCAGGCCCAGGTCGCCGATGCAGGGGACATGGTGATCAACCCCTTCGACATCCATGCCGCCATCGACGATGTGGAGCGCCAGGCGGATGAGATCACCTCCGGCGGCACAACACTGGTGACGCTGGGAGGCGACCACACCATCGTCCTGCCGCTGCTGCGCAGTGCAGCGCGCCAGGCGGGCAGGCCCGTAGCAGTGGTGCATTTCGATGCTCACCTAGACACCTGGGACACCTACTTCGGTGCCGAATACACCCACGGCACCCCCTTCCGGCGAGCGTGGGAGGAAGGGCTCATGGATACCGACGCCCTCTGTCACGTGGGTACGCGCGGGCCGCTGTACGGCCCGAAGGACCTGGAGGACGACGCGCGTTTCGGCTTCGGCATCGTCAGCAGCTCCGATATCCATCGGCAAGGGTGCGCGAGCGTGGTCGAAGGCCTGCGCCAGCGCGTTGAGGACGCGCCGCTCTACATTTCGGTGGACATCGACGTCCTCGACCCCGCCCACGCC
>DXGD01000422.1 GCA_019114115.1 Candidatus Nesterenkonia stercoripullorum | reverse complement strand
GAGCTCCGGAAGAAGAACGAAGCGCACCCGATCGAGTCCACCGGGCGCGAGCTGCGCAAGCTGTTCTCCTGGATCACCCAGGACGACGACTACACCGAGGGCACTGCCGCACGGTAATGCAGTTCGATCATCGTCAGTGACGCATTAGAGTAGGGTCGGGTCCTCATGGAGGGCCCGGCCCTCCTTTCGTGGTCCGCCGGCAGAGCTCTCTTGCGCGCAGGCGCGCCCCACCCGGTCCACGTGAGCTGTCGAGACCGTTCCTGAATCAGCTACTACCTCTGTTACCGAACCTGTTACCGAATCCGTTGTGTAGAAGAAGGTCATAGTGAGCACCTCCCATCCCGTTGTCGTCCTCGCCGAAGAACTCTCGCCCGCCACAGTCGACGCGCTGGGCCCCGATTTCGAAATACGCCAGTCCGACGGGACCGACCGCGAGCGTCTCTTCGCCGATGTCGCGGAAGCCGATGCGCTGATGGTGCGTTCTGCCACCACCGTCGACGCCGAGGTGTTCTCCCATGCCAAGAACCTGCGAGTCGTCGCCCGCGCCGGCGTCGGCCTGGACAATGTGGACATCAAGGCCGCGACCGAGGCCGGTGTCATGGTGGTCAACGCGCCGACGTCGAACATCGTCTCCGCAGCGGAGCTGACCTGCGCGCACATCCTGGGCCTCGCTCGCCACATCGCGCCGGCCAATCGGGCGCTGCGCGCGGGGGAGTGGAAGCGCTCCAAGTACACCGGCCTTGAGCTGCAGGACAAGGTCCTCGGCGTCATCGGCCTGGGCCGGATCGGTGGCCTGGTCGCAGAGCGCATGCGCTCCTTCGATATGGAGATCCTGGCCTACGACCCCTATGTGACCTCAGCCAGGGCTCACCAGCTAGGTGCCCAGCTGGTCACCTTGGATGAGCTCTACGCCCGGGCCGATGTCATCACCATTCACATGCCCAAGACGCCAGAGACCCTGGGAATGCTCAATCGCGAGGCCTTCGCCACGATGAAGGACACCGCGTTCATCGTCAACGTCGCCCGTGGCGGCCTCGTCGACGAGGCCGATTTGGAAGTGGCCCTCGAACAGGGTGCCATCGGTGGGGCCGCCATCGACGTGTTCTCCACCGAGCCCTCCACCGATCTGGACTTCTTCGGGCGCGAAAACGTTGTGGTGACGCCCCACCTGGGCGCTTCCACACTCGAGGCGCAGGAGAAAGCGGGGATCTCCGTGGCGAAGTCGGTGCGCCTGGCCCTTTCCGGAGAGCTGGTGCCCGACGCGGTGAACGTCGCCGGGGGCGCCATCGACGAACTCGTCCGCCCGGGCATTCCGCTCATCGAGAAGCTGGGACGCGTGCTCAACGCGCTGGCCGTGGAGGCCTTCACCGATATCGAGACCGAAGCTGCCGGGGAGATCGCCGAGCACAACGTCTCCGCGCTGCAGCTGGCCGCGTTGAAGGGGATCTTCACCGATGTCGTCTCCGAGCAGGTCTCCTACGTCAACGCACCGGTCCTGGCTGAGCAGCGCGGTATCTCCACGCGGCTGACCACGACCTCCGAGGTCGAGGACTACCGCAATGCGCTCACTGTCCGGGGTGCGACGTCGTCGGGGACGAACTTGGAAGTCCGCGGCACGCTGACCGGCCCGAAGCAGATCGAGAAGATCGTCGGCATCAACGGCTACGACCTCGAGATCACGCTGACCGAGCACCTGATCATCTTCGAATACGCTGATCGTCCCGGCGTCGTCGGCGCGCTGGGCCGCATACTCGGGGAGCACAGCGTGAACATCGCCGGGATGCAGGTGTCGCAGAACTCGGCCGTCGGTCGCGCCCTGGCCGTCCTCGCCGTCGACGCGGCGCTGCCGGCCGGCGTTCTGGACACTATCGCCGCCGAGGTGGGGGCCGCCCTGGCCGCCGAGATCAATCTGGAGGACAACTGATTCATGGCTGCTCCGGCCTATTACCTGACCACCGCGATCCACTACCCCAATGGGGATCCGCATATCGGGCACGCCTATGAGGTGATCGCCGCCGACGCGCTGGCGCGCTTCAAGCGCCTCGACGGCTACGATGTCACGTTCCTCACCGGCACGGATGAGCACGGCTCGAAGATGCAGCAGACAGCGGAGAAGCTGGGCATCACCCCCATGGAGCTGGCCACGCAGAACTCCGCCCGGTTCAAGGCGATGAACGACGACGTCGCCCACGTGTCCTACGACCGCTTCATCCGCACCACCGACGCCGACCACTACGAGGCCTCCGCCGCGCTCTGGGAGCGTATGCGCGAGGCCGGCGACATCTACCTCGACACGTATGCCGGCTGGTACTCCGTCCGCGACGAGCGATTCTTCACTGAGGACGAGACCGTTCTCGGCGAGGACGGACTGCGCTACGCCGAGGAGACCGGTACGGAGGTCACCTGGACCGAAGAGGAGAGCTACTTCTTCCGGCTCTCCGCCTACCAGGAGAGGCTGCTGCAGCTGTACCGGGACGTCCCTGACTTCGCGGCGCCGGCGAGCCGCTTCAACGAAGTCATCCGCTTCGTGGAGTCCGGGCTGGAGGACCTCTCGATCTCCCGCACCACGATGGACTGGGGGATCCCCGTGCCGGGTGCGCCCGAGCACGTGATGTACGTATGGGTCGACGCGCTGACGAACTACCTCACCGGTGTCGGCTTCCCGGACACGGATTCGCAGCGCTTCCAGCGGTTCTGGCCGGCGGACGTGCACATCATCGGCAAGGACATCTCCCGCTTCCACTGCGTCTTCTGGCCGGCATTCCTGATGAGCGCCGGGCTCGAGCTGCCGCGGCGGGTGATGATCCATGGCTTCCTGCACAACCGCGGGGAGAAGATGTCGAAGTCGGTGGGCAACGTGGTGGCACCGCGGGACTGGGTCAGCGAGTACGGGCTCGACGCCGTGCGCTTCTTCCTGCTGCGCGAATTCCCCTTCGGCCAGGACGGCTCCTATACCCATGAGGCCGTGATCGGGCGGAAGAACGCCGATCTGGCGAACAATCTGGGGAACCTGGCGCAGCGCTCGCTGTCGATGATCGTGAAGAACTGCGAGGGGGCCATCCCCGAGCCCGGCGAGCTGACGCCTGCTGATGACGCCATCCTGGCCCAGGCAGATGATCTCCTCGAGCTCAGCCGCAGTGCCTATACCGTGCAGGAGTTCCATCGCGCCCTGGAGCGGACCTGGTTCGTCCTCGGTGAGGCCAACGCCTATTTCGCCGAGAACCAGCCGTGGATCCTGAGGAAGACCGACCCTGCCCGGATGAGCACGGTCCTCTACGTCACCGCCGAAGTGCTGCGCAAGATCGTGCTGCTCGTCCAGCCGGTCATGCCGGTCTCCGCCGGGAAGCTGCTCGACGCGCTGGGCATCCCGGACGACGGCGACGCCGGAGCGAGCGCGGCCTCAGGCGCGGGAGCCCGCAGCTTCGCCGCATTCAATGAGCCGCTGGCACCAGGAACGCCTATCGCGAAGCCGGAACCGGTATTCCCGCGCCACGAGGAGGCCGAGCCCTCGGCAGACTGAGCGCCCCGGTCTCCGGGTCTTCGCTGGCCCGGGTGCTCACCGGCAGCGGCCCGTTTTCACGATGTGAGACATCGCCGGCCCGGTCTCGCACCCCTGGGCTTCCGCGTCTAGGGTTGCTGCCATGGCCGAACCTCAGACGCATGACGCCTCAGCCGCCCGCAATGATGCCCTCTCGATCGCCGTCGTCCCCGGCGACGGGATCGGACCGGAGGTCATCGCAGAGGCACGCAAAGTGCTCGACGCCGCGCTGGAAGGCTCTGCTGCGCGGGTCGAGTACGTGGAGTACCCACTGGGCGCAGGTCACTGGGCTGCAACGGGGGAGACCCTCACGGAGGAGACGCTTGAGAGCCTGCGAGGCCACGACGCGATCCTCTTCGGCGCTGTCGGCGCCGACCCGCAGGACGTTGCGATCCCCTCCGGCCTGATCGAGCGGGAGCTGCTGCTCAAGCTGCGCTTCAGCCTGGACCACGGGGTGAACCTGCGTCCCTCGCGGAGCTACCCGGGCGTGGTGTCCCCGCTGAGCGGCGGTGCCGATGTGGACTTCGTCGTCGTTCGGGAGGGGACGGAAGGGCCCTATGTCGGCAATGGCGGCACCATCCGGCGCGGCACCGAGCATGAGATCGCCACGGAAGTCTCCCTCAACACAGCCCACGGTGTCTACCGGGTGGTGGAGGACGCGTTCCGTCGGGCCGCTGCCCGGCGACAGAAGCTCACGCTGGTGCACAAGCACAACGTCCTGGTTCATGCAGGGGATCTGTGGCGCCGCGCCACGGCAGAGACCTCGGCCCGCTTCCCTGACGTGACATGGGACTATATGCACGTCGACGCCGCGACGATCTACCTGGTGACAGATCCGCAGCGCTTCGACGTCATCGTCACGGACAATCTCTTCGGCGACATCCTCACCGACCTGGCCGCGGCCGTGACCGGAGGGATCGGGCTGGCCTCTTCAGGTTCCATCAACGTCTCCGGCACAGGCCCTTCGATGTTCGAGCCGGTGCACGGCTCGGCTCCGGATATCGCCGGTCAGCAGATCGCCGATCCGACGGCGGCCACGCTCTCGGCAGCGCTGATGCTGCGGCATCTCGGCCTGATAGAGCCTGCAGAGCGGATCGAACGTGTCGTCGAATCCCAGCTGAGCGAATGGGCGTCGACGGGCTCCGGCGCAGGCTTGAGCACAGCGGAACGCGGTGATGCTTTCGCCGCGAAGCTGCGCTCCCAGTAGGGTCTGAGCGCTTCGCATCCGGGGCCGCTGGCACCGGGAGATCCGCCTTATTCTGTGACACCACCATGCCGCGCGCCGTGGTGTTCCGCAAAGCACGCTTCTGAATGCGCTACGTTGATGCGCGTACCTTGTGCATCCCCACCGTCCATCACTCGCACCGATGTGAGACGGTCCTCACGAAAGTGCTCACGCTATGAACCTCGATGCTGTAGAGGGTTTCCTCGACTCGGTCAATTCCGTGGTCTGGGGGAAATACATGCTCATCCCCCTGTTGGTCCTCGCGGGGGTGATACTGACGTGGCGGCTGCGCGGCGTTCAATTCCACAAGCTGATACCTGCGCTCAAGCTGGGGCTCCTGCGTCGATACGATGCGGACTCCTCGGGAGACATCACCCAGTTCCAGGCCCTGGCTACGGCACTGGCCGCGACAGTCGGCACGGGAAACATCGTCGGAGTCTCAACGGCTATCGCGATCGGTGGCCCCGGAGCGCTCTTCTGGATGTGGGTCACCGGTGTGCTCGGAATGGCCTCGAAATACACGGAGGCCTTTCTCGGCGTGAGGTTCCGTGGCACCGACCAGGCCGGTGAGAAGTCCGGCGGCCCCCAGGTGTACCTGGAGCGCGGAATCAAAGGCCCGCTCGGCCGAGTGCTGGGCCTGGCTTTCGCCGTCTTCGCCGTCCTCGCCTGTTTCGGGATCGGGAATACGACGCAGGGAAACGCGATAGCGGCCAACGCTGAGCACACCTGGTCCATCCCGACGTGGGTGACCGGCCTAGTACTCAGCGCATTCGTCATGGTGGTCCTGGTCGGGGGCATCAAATCTGTGGGCCGAGTGTCCTCGACGATTGTGCCGACGATGATCGCGCTGTTCATGATCTGCCAAGGGTGGATCCTCATCCTGCACCTTGACGAGATCCCTGCGGCGCTGGGGTACATCTTCACAGATGCCTTCACCGGGTCTTCAGCGGTCGGTGGCTTCGCTGGAGCGGCGATCATGATCGTCGTGCAGAACGGCATGTCACGCGGGCTCTTCTCCAACGAGTCTGGTCTGGGCTCTGCGGCCATCGCAGCGGCCGCAGCGCAGACTACGCACCCTGTCCGGCAGGGGCTGGTGTCGATGACCCAGACGTTCATTGACACCATCATCCTGGTGACTCTGACGGGGCTCTCTTTGGTGGTCACCGGAATCTGGTCCGCTGAGGACGCCGCCGGCGAGCAGATGAACCCGGCTCTCATGGTCGGTGAGGCATTCTCCACCGGAATGCCTGGCGATATGGGCCATTGGGTGGTGACGCTGAGTCTCATCCTGTTCGCCTCCACCACGATCCTGGGCTGGTCCTACTACGGGGAGCGCAATGTGGAGCGACTCTTCGGACGGGGCATGGTGATGCCGTTCCGGCTCGTCTTCGCCGTGGTGGTGTACTTCGGCTGCACTGTGGAGCTGACCCTGGTGTGGGTCTTCGCCGATGTCATGAACGGGCTCATGGCTCTGCCCAATCTTATCGGCCTCATCATCCTCTCGGGCCTGGTCGCGCGGGAGACCAAGCACTACCTGCGCCATGACCCGGGCCTGGTGGCTGACAAAGCTCAGATCGAGAGCTTCATGCGCGGACAGCCTGGATGGCAGCAATGGAAGGCCGGGGACATCATCGGCTCCAGCCGGGACTTCGGGCACCGGCCGGATGACGGAGGTGACCCCGTGCCCACTGGGCGATAAGCTGTTGGGGGAGCGGGCCACCTCCGCGCGGCGGACCTAGGATCTGACCGGCATCGACCTCACGTCATGTCGGCCTGGCCTCGCACAGCACTGTGGCCCGCTCGAAACGCCCTGGCCGCCAAGCTGCCCAGGGTCGGTACGCGAAAGGGTGACTATGGACTTCCACACGACAGAGAACACAGCTCCGGCCAGTCCGGACCGGCTGAGGGAGATCCTCGAGGCACCCGGATTCGGCGTACACTTCACCGACCACACCGCGGTCATCGACTGGACGGCCGCCTCCGGCTGGACGAATGCGCGGATCGAGCCCTACGGCCCCATCCCGATGGACCCCGCCGCGGCAGTGCTGCACTACGCTCAGGAAGTCTTCGAGGGCCTCAAGGCCTACCGGCACGACGACGACGGCGTGCACACCTTCCGGCCCTACGCCAACGCCGCGCGCATCAACCTCTCGGCCCGCCGCATGGCGCTTCCCGAGCTGGACGAAGACGTCTTCGTCCGTTCCTTGGAAGAGCTGGTCTCGGTGGACAAGGCGTGGGTGCCCTCACGGGAGGGCGACGCGCTCTACCTGCGTCCTTTCATGTACGCCTCCGAGGCGTTCCTCGGTGTCCGCCCGGCGCGCGAGGTCAGCTACCGGGTGATCGCCTCACCCGCGGGGAACTATTTCGGCGGCGAGGTCAAGCCGGTCCGGATCTGGGTCTCACGTGACTTCACCCGGGCCGCACCTGGTGGAACCGGCTCGGCGAAGACCGGCGGGAACTATGCCAGCTCGCTGGCGGCCCAGGCGCAGGCGGCGCAGATGAACTGCGATCAGGTCCTGTTCCTGGACCCCCTGCATGAGAACGCCGTCGAAGAGCTCGGCGGCATGAACGTCTTCCTGGTGACCGACGACAACACCCTCATCACACCCCAGCTGACGGGGACCATCCTGGAAGGCGTCACCCGCTCCTCAGTCATCCAGCTGGCGAAGGACCGGGGAATGGCCGTCGAGGAACGCCGCATCACCTTGGACGAGTGGGCGAAAGGCATCGAGCAGGGCACGATCGTCGAAGCGTTCGCGTGCGGGACAGCTGCAGTGATCACTCCGATCGGCGAGCTCGTCGACGGCGAGACGACGATCAGCTCGCCCGGAGCCGGGAACGTGACGCAAGGGCTGCGCGAGGAGCTGCTGGGCATCCAGCGCGGCACTGTCGAGGATCGGCACGGCTGGCTTCACCGTCTGGCATAGACTGGTCTCCATGCGCATCGCTCGTTTCGTCACCGATACTGAACCTGCCTACGGAGTCGTCTCCGGAGAACCCGGGGAGGAGAGCGTCACCGAACTCGTCGGGGACCCCCTCTACCAGGGGATTCAGCAGACTCCCACGTCTCACGCCCTAGCGGACGTGAGGCTGGTGGCTCCGATCATCCCGCGCTCGAAGGTGATCGGGGTGGGCCGCAACTACCGTGACCATGCTCGCGAGATGGGCAACGAGGTCCCGGTGTCCCCGCTGCTGTTCCTCGTGCCGAATACGGCGATCGCCGGTCCGAACGAGCCGATCACGCTGCCGTCGTTCTCCGATGAGGTCGGCTATGAGGCGGAGCTCGCCGTCGTCATCGGGCGGATCTGCAAGGACGTGCCGGTGGAGCGTGTCGACGAGGTGATCTTCGGCTATACCGTGGCCAACGACGTGACGGCCCGCGACGCCCAGCGCAGCGACAGCCAGTGGGCCCGCGCCAAGGGTTTCGACGGGTCCACGCCCATCGGCCCGTGGATCGAAACCGATCTCGATCCGGAGTCGCTGACGATCACCGGCACGCTCAACGGCGAGACCGTCCAGGATGGAACCACATCGGACATGGTCTTCTCCGTGGCGGACCTCGTGGCCTACGCCTCTCAGGCCTTCACCCTGCTGCCCGGGGACATCATCCTGACTGGCACCCCCGCCGGCGTGGGGCTGCTCAGTGCGGGAGATCGTTTCGAAGCCGAGATCGAAGGCATCGGCACTCTCGTCAATCACTTCCGGAGCTGATCCAGCGCTGCTGGTCAGTGTCATGCTCGGCCACGCGCCGCGGATCCGCACTCGTGCCGGGGTCCCGGTCGCCGTCGTCGTTAGTCGTCTAAGGAGTCTTCTTCCACTATGAGCGCCTCTGTTGCTCCCCCTGCTGATATTCCTGTGATTCCCGGTGCGGCCAGGAACGACCTCACCTCCCCGGTGCGGGTGCGCTTCTGCCCTTCCCCCACGGGGACCCCGCATGTGGGCCTGATCCGTACCGCGTTGTTCAACTGGGCCTATGCACGGCATATGGGGGGCACGCTCGTCTTCCGCATCGAGGACACTGACGCCAAGCGTGACTCCGAGGAGTCCTATCAGCAGCTGCTCGAGGCGCTGCGCTGGCTCGGCATCGGCTGGGACGAGGGCGTGGAAGTCGGTGGCCCGCACGAGCCGTACCGCCAGTCTGAGCGCGGTGGCATCTATCAGGATGTGCTTGCTCAGCTGCAGGAGGCAGGATATGTCTACGAGGCCTTCTCCACTCCGGAGGAGGTCGAGACGCGGCACCGCGAGGCTGGCAGGGACCCCAAGCTCGGCTACGACAACTACGATCGGGACCTCTCGGCTGAGCAGATCGCCCAGTACCGGGCGGAGGGCCGCGAGCCAGTGCTGCGCTTCCGCATGCCGGACGAGGACATCACCTTCACCGACGTCGTACGCGGCGATATCACGTTCGCGGCCGGCTCGACGCCTGACTTCGTCGTCGCCCGCGCCAATGGGCAGCCGCTCTACACCCTGGTCAATCCGGTGGACGACGCGCTGATGGAGATCACCCATGTGCTGCGCGGCGAGGACATCCTCTCCTCGACGCCCCGGCAGATCGGGCTGTACCGGGCGCTTCACGCCATCGGGGTGGCGCGCTATCAGCCGGCCTTCGGCCACCTGCCGTACGTGATGGGAGAGGGGAATAAGAAGCTCTCGAAGCGAGACCCGGAATCCAATCTCTTCCTGCACCGTGACCGCGGCTTCACCCCGGAAGGGCTGCTGAACTACCTGGCCCTGCTGGGCTGGTCGCTCTCCGCGGACGAGGATATCTTCACCGTGGACCAGCTCGTGGAGAACTTCGACATCCACGATGTGCTGGGCAACCCGGCGCGGTTCGATGTGAAGAAGGCCGAGGCGATCAACGGCACGCACATTCGCGCTCTTGAAGCCCAGGATTTCCGCGACCGCCTGGTGCCCTATCTGCAGGCACTGGGAGCCGTGGGGGAGTCGCTGAACGACCGCGAAGGACGCCTGCTCGACGGTGGTGCACCTCTGGTGCAGGAGCGCATCGCCCTGCTGGCAGAGGGAGCAGATATGCTCAGCTTCCTGTTCACCGCAGACGATGAGCTGGTGATCGAGGATAAGGCCTTCAGCGGGCTGGGAGAGGGTGTCGAGGAGACGCTTGCGGCTTCTCGTGAGGCGCTGGACGCCATTGCTGACGAGCACTGGACGACAGAGTCTGTCGAGGCTGCACTGCGGCACGCGCTCATCGAGAAGCTGGAGCTCAAGCCCCGCAAAGCCTTCGGCGCGGTCCGCTCCGCCATCTCCGGACGACGGATCTCGCCGCCGCTCTTCGAGTCCATCGAGCTGCTCGGACGTGCTGCCACGCTGGCGCGCATCGACCGGTTCAGCAGGGAGTTCGCGGCCCGGAACTGATCCGGTTTGAGCACGGCCAGGGCATCGTGTACAGTAAATACCCGGCGCGCGGCGTTGCAGAACGCCAGCCGGGCAGAGGGATGTTCTGGTCGTGCTACGAGCAACTACATAGTGGGCTATGGTGTAATCGGCAACACAGCGGTTTCTGGTACCGTCGTTCTAGGTTCGAGTCCTAGTAGCCCAGCGAAGCCTGATTTGCAGGCTTTCGAAGATAGCTGATAAGCTATTTTCTGCTTCCCAAGCGGGAAGCTTTACTTATGAATAAGGCCCCATCGTATAGCGGCCTAGTACGCCGCCCTCTCACGGCGGTAACGCGGGTTCGAATCCCGCTGGGGTCACCGAGTAAAATACGGTAAGTAAACAGGAATGCCCAGACCATTGAATGGTCTGGGCATTCCTGTTTCTCGTGGCAGCCAGTCGTGGCAGGCAGTGACTGTGCTCAGGTGCCGGGCCTGACCTCCTTGGCCAAGCAGGACAGGCTGGGCTGCGGCATCGCGATGCCTATCCCTCCCCGGCTCGGATGCGGATCCTCAACTGCCTCGTGGGCTGGCGAAGACTATGAGGTTCTCCTCGTGGCTGTTCGCGGCTGTGTCGAACTCCCCGCCGCAGGTGATCAGGCGCAGTTCGTCCTGGGGTGAAGCGCCGAAGACGTCGTGGGTCGGGAAATCAGATTTCGCGTGCTCCTCCACCCGATCCACGACATATTCGTGCACAGTGTCCTCTTCGTCCGTGACCTCGACTGCGTCGCCACGGGCGAGCCTGTTCAGGTCGTAGAACACTGCGGGCCCCGTCGTGGAGTCCACGTGACCTGCCAGGACAGTGGGGCCCGGACCCCCGGGAGCCCCGCCGTCGGTGAACCAGCCGACAGCGTCCCAATCCTCGGGGACCTCCATCGTTCCGTCCTCAGCGATTCCCAGGTCTACCAGGTTCTCCGCCTCGAGGTCCAAGGACGGTATGGACAGCTGCGTGGGGTCGATCCCCGGGCTCGGGGCAGCGGCGTCGTCCAGCTCGAGAGCCTCACCGTGTGAAGCATCGGCGGTGGTCTCCGGGTCCTGACGGTCGCTGCGCGAGTCGATCGGGTCGTCCCGGGGGTTCCCGGCGCCCTCAGGGGACGAGTCCCCGCCCGTTGCGGCCCCGCGTTCTGGGACCCCAACGGCGTGGCCCTCGGGTCCCTCCTCGGGGGCTGCGTCAGCGCACCCGGCGAGGGACCCGAGGAGGAGTGCACCGGCCGTGATAGCCGCGTACCTGCTCGTGCGATGTCGAGCACTCACCACGGGGGAGACCATCTCAGCTGGAAGCCCTCAGGTGACGCTGAAGGGCGAGGCCGCCCACGCCGGCCAGCGCCAGGGCGCCGAGTCCGGCCGCGCCCCACCCGGAGGCGCCGAACCCTGCAGCCGATGTCTCTCCGGAGGCGCTTGCGGTGCCTCCGCCGCCGGTTTCCACACCGTCGACTGGGACCTGCATGAGCTGACCCCGGACCACTCCGTCGGGGTACTGCTCAGTGTGCGAATCTGCCGCGAAGGCCGCCGGATCGGCTTCCAGCTCCGTCAGCGTGAAGCCCTCGGCGTGATCGGCGCCGTCGTCGTCTTCAAGGCCTGCTTCGAAGGGCCCCGACATGCAGCCAGAGGAATGACGTGGCCCTTCACCCACGGGCATGGGGTCTGGGAAGGCCAGGCGAGGTGGACCGGCTTCCCCCTCTGCTGAGTCGTGGATATGGGTGGCTGTGGCAGCAGGGCTCTCGTAGTCCCCGCTCACCCCGGTGAGCGTGATGTCGTAGCAGATGACGTCAGTATCGGAATTGACCCAGAACATGAAGTCGCCGGCAGCTCCCTCCTGGCCGGGGGAGGGCTCGCCGTCTCCGTCGACGACGGCGCCAGGTCCGGCCATCACGGTGTAGGCGCTGGTGAAGTGATCCGGCCATTCCACCTCAGTGTTGTATGTGTCCTCGGCGTGAGCCGGCGCGGCCGACGCCATCAGCGCGAGTGCTCCAGCTCCGGCGACCGCAGCCACTGTGCGCGGGCGCTTCAGCGGGGACGTTGTGCGAGTGTGTGCTGACATCTTCGTGTCCTCTCGTCTCTGACGGTCACCGTGTGGTGCCTGTCATGAGGGGATACGCAGGTGAAGGCGGTCGCGTTGAACGGTATGAGATATTTATATGAAACAGCTCACTATTTTTGTCCTGCTGCCACAGCACCACGACGAAAGCGACGACCGTGAACCACTCTCGCCGCTCCCGGCCCGGGGCGTCAGACCCGGCTCAAGAGACTCTGGATCTCGCCTCCGCATATGACCTGCACGGAGCCGAGCTGTACGGGTTCTGCCTCAACGCCCTGCGCGATCCGGGCGCCGCGGAGGAATGCGTGCAGGAAGTCTTCACCCGTGTCTGGCGTGCCCGCGATCGCTTCGATGGAGCGAGGGCGTCCCTTCGAACCTGGTTGTTCGCCATCGCCCGCAACGTGGTGAAGGACGCCTACCGCCAGCAGTCACGAGTCCCGCTGCCGGTTGAGACGACGCACCGGGGTTCTGAGGCGTCCGTGGCTGAGGACCCCGAGCAGAGTCTCATCCTCCTCGAGGCCCTGAGCGCTCTGTCTGCGGAGCATCGCCAGGCGATTCTGGCCATACACGTCTCGGGAGTAAGCTATGCCGAGCTGGCAGCGGTGACTGACGTGCCGGAAGCGACGCTGCGGTCTCGCACCTTCTACGGACTCAGAGCGCTTCGGCAAGAACTGGCATCGGAGGGAGGCCCGTCATGACGTACGACGCCGCATCGAACGCTGAGCGGTTCGCCGAACTGGTGGGAGGGGATCTGCGCGGGACGCTCTCCGAGAGCGAGCAGCGTGAGCTGGACGCAATCTGCGCCGCAGACGCCTCAGCCCAGGCGCAGGTCAGCGCACTGCGAGAGACCATGAAACACACCGAAGGCGTGCCTCGCCCCTGGGATGACTCCTTGCCCCCCGCTCGACTGCGGGAGACGGTGATCGGGCTAGCGAGCGATTCGGGCCCCACCAGTGAACCGGGGCGAACGAGCGAAACGAGTCTGCCCAGCGACACGGACGCTGTGGCGCCAGCCAGCTCGCCCCGCCAGAGGCCGCGGAACGTCGGGCGACTGGCTGCAGCGGCCGCGGTCTGTGCCCTGGCAGGTGCGGGACTGGCCCTTGGCGGGCAGGCGCTCAGCGAGCGGCCCCCGCAGGGCCCGCCAGGCACGCTCGGCGCCGAGGAGGACGTCGAGTTTGTCGAAGAAGCAGCAGATATCCAGGTGGAGGGCTTTCTCGTGGCCCACACCTGGGGAACAGAGACCGTTCTGGAGATGGAAGGACTGCCAGTGGGGGAAGAGTTCGAGGTGGTGCTCGTGGATGGCACGGGGCAGGACGTGGACTCCGGTACGTTCCTCGGCACTGAGGTGGATATCGACTGCCGGATGAACGGTGCCGTGCTCCGCGAGGACGTCCAGCGCGTGGAAGTGCGCAGCGTCGAGGGGGCGCTCATGGCCGCTGCCGAGGTGCCCGTCGCTGAGCAGGAAGACTGAACGTATGACCGAGTACTCTCGAACAGTGGCCGCTGCGGGGGAAGACGCCGTGGTCGCGGTGATCGCCGAAGCGCTCGCAGCTCAGGACTCCGCGCATCCCGCCCCTTGCCCAGGCTCCGCAGACGGAGAATCTGCTCCCACAGTGCTCCTCGGCATCGGCGACGACGCCGCGGTGCTCGACGTCAACGGCCCGGCAGGCACTGCGCCGGCGGTGGTCATGAGCACGGACACGATGAGCCAGGACCAGGATTTCCGGCTGAGGTGGTGGGCCGACGCCGATGCCTCCGGATTCGACATCGGCATCAAGGCCGCCGCGCAGAACCTCTCCGATCTCAATGCCATGGGAGCCGTCCCCGCGGTCCTGCTGGTGAGCCTGTCCCTGCCGGGCGCGACCACACTGGAGTGGGTCCGGCAGTTCTACCGCGGCCTCAAGCATGCCGGGGAGCAGCCAGGGGGAGCGAATGCTCGGATCATCGGGGGAGACCTGGGCGCCTCCGATGTGATCTCCGTGAGCATTACCGCAGTCGGGACGATTCCACCGGGTCATGCGCCGCTGCGGCGTGATGGCGCCGGTGCGGGGGATCAGGTGGCACTGGCCGGGACTCTCGGACGTGCCGCAGCGGGCCTGGCCTATCTGGAGGCGTCGTCGTCGGGAGAGCGCATGGCGCACCTGAAGGACGCAGCACTGCCTCAGGAGCTTCTCGACCAGTGCCGGGCGGCGCAACTCCGGCCCGCGCCGCCGCTGCGCTCCGGACCAGCGGCGGTACGCGGCGGTGCGACTGCTGGCTTGGACATTTCCGATGGCCTTCGGCGCGACGCCGCTCGCCTGGAGCGAGCATCCGGAGTGCGCATCATCTTCGACGAGGAACAGCTCGATCTCTGGGCGCAGGACCTGGCCCCCATGGCACAGGCCCTTGAGGACCCGCAGCGCCACGGGCAGTGGGTGCGCGCCGGAGGCGAAGATTATGCGCTGCTGGCCACGTTCCCCGCCGATGCCGCGCTTCCGCAGGGGTTCACGCGGGTGGGGGCTGTGGTCGCCGCCGCGCAGGACGGCGTGGAGGACAGCGCGCAGGGCAGCGTGGGGGACAGTGCCCAG
>DXGD01000421.1 GCA_019114115.1 Candidatus Nesterenkonia stercoripullorum | reverse complement strand
CTGAGGACGACGGCAGCACTGTCTACACCGTCACGTTCGAGGCCGATGACGACGCTGAACTGCAGGAACAGCTTGAAGCCTACGTTCCCGGCTCGACGGTCAGCGTCAGCCGACCCGAGGGCTTCTCGTTCTGGCCCGAGTACGCCGTCTCAGTGGATGTCCCGGTGACCGAATCGCTCCTGCAGGGCGATCCCGAAGGCGACTTCACCGAGTCCGTCACGCTGCCGATGCTGAACAGCTTCGACGAAGACACTGTGGCAGGCTCCGGCGCAACAGTCGACGGCCGGACCCTGAGCATGGTGAGCAACGCCGACAGCGACGCCACGACGAGACATCCTCTGCCTTGAGCGCCGACGCGAAGGGCCCGACCATCGGGTCCCTCATCACGATGGGAGTCCTCGCGTTCGTGGTGATCGCCGTGATCCTGCTGGTGATCATCTTCCGGAAGCGCTTGGTGGCACTGTTCCGATCGGCAGGACAGGGCAGCGAGCAGGCGTGGGATGACCGCCAGCACAGTGAAGCGGCAGATCCCATGTACGCGGCGGCACCCGGTGGGGCCGGTTACGCCCAGAACGCCGGTGCAGGGCAACCTGGGCCGTACGGTCCGGTGGGCGGGCCTGACCCAACGAGCGCAGGTCCGGCAGGCACAGGACCCGCGGGCACAGGTCCAGCCGGCGCGGGTCCGGCGGGCGCAGGACCCGATGGACCCGGCCCGCAGCACCCGCGCGGCTCATGGCAGCAACGGTTCCGGGAGTCTGACCTGTTCTGAGACTCCCGCGCTCAGCGTCGCATCTGGAGCGAAGCCTTCCAGTGCGGCGCTGAGCGTCCCGACGGGAAGCCCGAGCGATCCCAGCAGGGCATCCCGCACAGCGTCGGCGCTGTGACCTTGGACCTCCAGTTGTTCCAGGGTCACGGCGCCGTCGCGTTTCGCCAGCCGCTTGCCCTGCTCATTGAGCACCAGCGGCACGTGAACATACTGGACTTCGCTGAACGCGTCGTCGCCGTAGAGGAGGCCGCGCAGATGCGCCTGCCGGGGAGCCGAACTGGCCAGGTCCTCCCCGCGGACCACCTGGTCCACACCGGTGAGGTGGTCATCGACGACGACGGCCAGGTTGTAGGCAGGGGCGCCATCATTGCGCACGACGACGACGTCGTCCAGCACTGCACTCACCTCGCCCAGCAGGACATCTTCGACGGTGACCTCGCGGGGATCCGTGCGCAGCCGCCAGGCTGCTGGCCGCTCAGCCCGCCGCTGCTGTCGCTGCCGCTCGCTGAGATGACGGCAGGTGCCCGGGTAGGCGCCCGGCGGGCTGTGCGGGGCGCGCGGGGCGTCCTGGATGTCCCGGCGGGTGCAGAAGCACTCGTAGACCAGGTCTCGGGCACGCAGAGCGGCGACGGCGTCGTCGTAGTGGGCGTAGCGCTCGGACTGACGGATGACGGCCCCGTCGAAGGTCACGCCGAGCGCGTGCAGATCCTGGAGTTGGCGCTGCTCGGAGCCTTGGACTGTCCTGCCGGAGTCCAGATCTTCGTAGCGCAGCAGAAAGCGCCGACCGGTGGAGCGTGCGCAGAGCCAGGCGAGCATGGCCGTGCGGAGATTCCCCAGGTGAAGATCCCCACTGGGGCTCGGCGCGTATCGTCCAGCACTCACTGCCGCACTCCTGACTCGTCTCACCTGTCTCATCGGCACTCACGTCAGCTGTCATGGTAAACCGCGACAAGGCTGCGCCTGCACTCGATGTGCACAGCTGGATGTTGTCCGATAGTATGAAATCTGCTTTCGCGCCCCCGAGCTGATCACAGCGCGGCCTGCGGAGCACCCAGGAGGATTCGCCTAGCGGCCTATGGCGCACGCTTGGAACGCGTGTTGGGTTAACGCCCTCGGGGGTTCGAATCCCCCATCCTCCGCTGATGTCCTGGGCCGCGATACAGTCTACGAACTGATCGCGGCCCAGGATTTTTTCGTGAGTCCTCGAGAGAGCGCGCTGCGCTCAGATGGTTTCCTCGCACTCACGCCCAACCCGTAGATGAACTCACTGCGAGCCTCCATCCTGCTCTTCAGGCGGGCCCTCATCGGAACACTCAACAACGACGTCGATGCCGCCCGCAGCCTGACGACCTAGCGTCTCGAGATCGTCGATCTGCGACTCGTCCATCTCCCCGTCCTCAACGAACACAGTGACCAGCACGCGGTCCTGCTCGACCTCGTAAGCAGCTCCCATCGGATACGGCAAGTCATCCAACGCGTCGAGCACCGCCATCTCGATCTCAGACCAGCTCTCCTGAGACTGCGCGGGTTCAGAGGGCATCGTAGAATCCGAGCGCACCCCGTCATCCGGCGTGCTAGCGGAGCACGCCGTGAGCAGGAGTCCGGCGATCACCGGACCCGCAACGAAGTAGCCAGCACGCTTCCCGATCTGACCACACATCGACTCCACCGCCTTTACCGTGTCTTGACTTTGACGGATCCCGCGATGCCGACGACCCCTGTAAGGGGAGTCACGTAAGACCCAGCATGATTTGCTCCCGTTGTGATGCCGTAACCCTTGCTCCCGAAAAACCACGGACCACCGGAATCCCC
>DXGD01000420.1 GCA_019114115.1 Candidatus Nesterenkonia stercoripullorum | reverse complement strand
CAAGCTTTTCACCACGTGCGCCATCCGGCTCTCCCCGACCAGGGACATCAAAGATTCCACGGACTACGAACTGGCGTGGAGCCACTGGTCCCAGCGGGATCCCGACGGCGGGTACGTGCTGCACTCTCACGCCATCACCGGTGGCCTGCGCACCATCTTTGGGATGGTCATGGCGAATGACCCCTTTCGCACAGCTCCCAAGCTCTCGAGCGCGCTGGCTGCAGCCTCAGCGACCGGGGCATTCGGCATCTTCTACAATTCCATCTGGGAGATGGCGAACTACCTTCCCACTCCACGGCTCCTGATCATCGGGTTCCTGGCGACGGCGGCGATGGTCACCTGGCTCATTCTGAGCAATAAGCTCTGGGACAAGCCGAAGGTGGAGCGGCTCTCCACCGTGGTGACGCTGTACAACCTCTCCACGGTGATCACTCTGTTCATGTGCGTTCTTGCGCTCTACGGGGTGCTGGTCCTGTTGATCCTGACCGGCGGGCTGATCGTCATCGCGCCCGATTTCATGAGTGAGATCTTGGGGACGCAGGCGCAATTCTCGAACTATCTCGACATCGCCTGGCTCTCTGCAGCTATGGGCGTGGTGGCGGGTGCGCTGGGGTCCAGTTTCGACGATTCGATGGACCTGCGCCAGATCACGCACGGCCAGCGCGAACGCCAGCGCCAGTACACCGAGGAGCGAGAGCAGGACAGGCAGGTAGAAGAAGGCGTGGACGAGTCCGACGGCATGGAGAGTCAGGACGTCGGCCGCGTTGAAGCGCACTGAGCTGAAACGCGCTGAGCTGAAGCGCCCTGAGCCTAGGGCCGACTCATAGTTAAGCCTTGAGCTGGACTTCAGGCTAAGCCTGGAACGCACCAGCGGGAGCCGAACGAACCAGGCGCAGTAGCCTGCGCTAGGCGACGCGCACCCACCCGCAGGACGCCTGTGGTGCCCACAACTGCCCACAACACGGTGTCATGGTGAGCACCACAGGTGGCCCTGCAGGTCGTCGGTGCCGTCTGCGCCCGTGGGGAGGGTCGCTGCGGCCTATGCCGGGTCGATGACGACGATGAGGTCGCCGCCTTCGACTTGGGCGACGCCGTCGATCGCTGCTCGGGAGACGGTGCCGGCGGTTGAGGTGGTGATCGAGGCTTCCATCTTCATGGCCTCGATAGTGGCCACGCTCTGGCCCTCCTCCACGGTCTGGCCTTCCTCGACAGTCAGAGAGACGGCTCCGGCGAAGGGCGCTGCCACGTGGCCGGGCTGTGAGGGGTCGGCCTTCTCCGCTGAGTGCACAGTGGCCTCGACGTGCTCATCACGCACGACGACCTGCCGGGCCTGGCCGTTCAGGGTGCAGATGACCGTGCGCATGCCCTTCTCGTCGGCGTCGGAGATGCTCTGCAAGGTGACCAGCAGGCGGACGCCCTTGCCCAGCGAGATGACGTGCTCGAAGTTCTTCTGCATCCCGTAGAGGAAGTCGCGGGTGTGCAGGACCATGACGTCGCCGTATTTATCGCGGGCCGTCTCGTAGTCCCTGGTGGGCCCGGGGAAGAGCAGGCGGTTCAGCGTGGCGCGCCGCTGCGCGGGCTCGCCGGCCAATGCGGCGGCGTCGTCGTCGGAGAGCGTGTCATCGGCGGGCTTGACGGTCCGGTTCTGCAGGGCCCGGCTGCGGAAGGGCTCTGGCCAGCCGCCTGCCGGGTCGCCGAGCTGACCGGCGAGGAACTGGATGACGGAGTCCGGGAGGTCGAACTTCTGCGGGTTCTGCTCGAACTCGCCCGGGTCCACGTCCATGCCGACCAGCTGGAGTGCGAGGTCGCCGACGACCTTCGACGACGGCGTCACCTTCACCAGCCGGCCGAGCATCGTATCGGCGGCATGGTACATATCCTCGATCGCCTCGAAGCGCTCCCCGAGGCCCAGGGCGATCGCCTGCTGGCGGAGGTTCGAGAGCTGACCCCCGGGGATCTCGTGCCGGTAGACCCGCCCGGTGGGGGAGGGGAGCCCGGATTCGAAGGGTATGTAGATCGAGCGGACCGCTTCCCAGTAGGGCTCCATCGAGGCGACGGCCTCGAGTCCGAGCCCGGTGTCGCGTTCGGTGTGCTCCAGCGCGGCCACCAGCGCCGAGGCAGGGGGCTGCGAGGTGGTGGAGGCCATGGATGCGGTCGCGACGTCGACGGCGTCGACCCCTGCTTCTGATGCGGCCAGCAGCGTGGCCAGCTGCCCGCCGGCCGTATCGTGGGTGTGCAGGTGCACGGGGACGTCGAAGCGCTCGCGCAGGGCTGTGACCAGGGTTCGGGCCGCCTGTGGGCGCAGCAGCCCGGCCATGTCCTTGATCGCGAGGATATGGGCTCCCGCGTCGACGAGGCGCTGGGCCAGATCGAGGTAGTACTCGAGGGTGTAGAGGTCCTCTTCCGGGTTGCTCAGGTCCCCGGTGTAGCAGATCGCGGCCTCGGCGACGGCGGTGCCGGTCTTGCGCACGGCCTCGATCGCCGGGATGATCTGGTCTGCGTTGTTCAGCGCGTCGAAGATGCGGAAGATATCCACGCCGGTGGCGGCCGCCTCGGCGACGAACGCGTCAGTGACCTCAAGTGGGTACGGCGTGTAGCCGACCGTGTTGCGGCCGCGCAGCAGCATCTGGATCGGGATGTTCGGCAGTTCCTCGCGCAGCAGCGCGAGTCGCTGCCAGGGGTCCTCGGAGAGGAAGCGCAGGGCGACGTCGTAGGTGGCCCCGCCCCAGGCCTCCACGGAGAGCAGGCCGGGAGTCACCTGGGCCACAGCCGGTGCGGCGGCGAGCAGGTCACGGGTTCGCACCCGGGTGGCCAGCAGGGATTGATGGGCGTCGCGGAAGGTCGTATCGGTGACCGCCAGCGCGGTCTGCTCGCGCAGCCGCTTCGCGAAGCCCTCCGGCCCTTCGCGCAGCAGGACCTGGCGCCACCCATCGGGGCGGGTGCTGTCGGAGGGCCCGTCGAAGGGACTGCGATCAGGCTCATCGCGCTTATCGCCGGGGAACGCCGGCAGCTTGTCGCGCGGATCGATCCCGTCCACGCGCGGCCCGTGCGGCTGATTCACCGTGACGGCGGCGAGGTACTGCAGAGCCTTCGAACCGCGGTCCTGGGAACGGTTGACCTTCGCCAGCTCGGGGTGGGTGTCGATGAAGTCCGTGGCGACGTCGCCGGCCAGGAACTGGGGCTCGTCTAAGACGTTCATCAGGAACGGGATGTTCGTGGCGACCCCGCGGATGCGGAACTCGACCAGCGCGCGCCGGGCACGGCGGACCGCGGTGAGGTGGTCCGCCCCGCGGCAGGTGAGCTTGACCAGCATCGAGTCGAAGTGCGGGCTGATCTCCGCACCCGCGTAGGCGGTGCCGCCGTCGAGCCGGATGCCCGAGCCGCCGGCAGAGCGGTACACCGTGATCGTCCCGACATCGGGCCGGAACTCGTTGGCCGGGTCCTCGGTGGTGATGCGGCATTGCATCGCCGAGCCGCGCACGCGCAGGCTGTCCTGGGAGATGCCGATATCGGCCAGGGTCTCTCCGGAGGCGATGCGCAGCTGCGCGGCGACCAGGTCGACGTCGGTGATCTCCTCGGTGACCGTGTGCTCCACCTGGATGCGCGGGTTCATCTCGATGAAGACATGCTGGCCTGCGCGTTCACCGGCAGTGTCGACGAGGAACTCCACCGTGCCGGCGTTGCGGTAGTCCATCGCCTCGGCGAAGGCGACGGCGTCGCGGAAGAGCGCCTGCCGGATGTCATCGTCGAGCTCCGGGGCCGGGGCGATCTCCACGACCTTCTGATGACGGCGCTGAATGGAGCAGTCCCGCTCGAAGAGGTGCACGACGTTGCCCTGCGAATCCGCCAGGATCTGCACTTCGATATGCCGCGGCCGCACCACGGCCTGCTCGAGGAAGACCGTCGGGTTCCCAAAGGCGGTCTCCGCCTCACGCATCGCAGCATCCAGGGCATCAGGGAGGTCCTCACGCTGCTCCACCCGGCGCATCCCGCGGCCCCCGCCGCCGGCGACGGCCTTGACGAAGATCGGGAAGCCGATGCGGTCGGCCTCGGAAATCAGCGTCTGCGGATCATCGGAGGGGTCAGAATTCTCCAGCGTGGGGATCCCGGCGGCTTTGGCTGCCCGCAGGGCCCGGATCTTGTCCCCGGTGGACTCCAGGACATCAGCCGGAGGGCCCACGAACGTGATGCCCGCGGCCTCAGCGGCGCGGGCCAGGTCCGGGTTCTCGGAGAGGAACCCGTAACCGGGGTAGATGGCGTCGGCACCGGACTCCCTAGCCACCCGCACGATCTCTTCGACATCGAGGTACGCCCGGACCGGGTGGCCCTCCTCGCCGATGCGGTAGGACTCATCGGCCTTCTGGCGATGGAAGGAATGCCGGTCCTCATGCGGGTAGACCGCAACAGTGCGAGCACCGAGCTCGACGCCGGCACGCAGTGCCCTGATCGCGATCTCGCCGCGATTGGCCACCAGAATCTTGGAGAACATCATCTCTCGCTTTCTCGATCGAGGGGCCCACCCCGTTGTGGGCCGTCCATGGATGAGTCGTTCATAAGCCTCTTCAGAGCGTGGCTGCTCGAGGAGCCCGGTCGAAAGGGCACCCTGAAGGGCCACAATACAGTCGATCCGCTGTGTTTGAGGTCACGACGTGCATATCGTCACACTCCGAAAGCCCAAATCAGCGGCTGCGCAGGTGTGGTAGAAGCCCCTTGAAGTGGGATCATAGTAAAAATGAATACCGTACACGCCGGCGTCGCGCCGGCGACGAAAACCTTCTTCGGCCACCCCCGGATGCTGGCTCATCTGTTCAGCCTCGAAGTCTGGGAACGCTTCTCGTTCTACGGGATGCAGACGATCCTGGCCTACTACATGTACTTCGAGGTCACCCGTGGTGGCCTCGGCCTCGATCAAGGCTTGGCGCTCACCTTGGTCGGTGCCTACGGCGGCAGCGTCTACCTTTCCACCATCCTGGGCGCCTGGGTCGCCGATCGCATCCTGGGCTCCGAGCGGGTGCTGTTCTACTCCGCGATCATGATCATGGCTGGCCATGTCTCGCTGGCAGTGCTGCCCGGTGCCTCCGGCCTCGCCCTGGGCCTGGCTCTGGTGGGCATCGGCTCCGGCGGGCTTAAAGCCAATGCCACCTCGCTGGTGGGCTCGCTGTACCGCAAGGACGACGAACGCCGCGATGGCGGGTTCTCGATCTTCTACATGGGGATCAACTTGGGCGGCTTCGTCGGTCCGCTGCTCACGGAATGGCTCCGCGTGGAGGCCGGGTTCCACTACGGCTTCGGCGCGGCCGCCGTCGGCATGGCGATCGGCTTGGTCCAGTACTCCGCCGTGCGGAAGAACTTCACCGACGACGCGCGGCGCGTGGAGAATCCGCTGCCGCGTGAGCGGTACATGACCTGGGCGATCGTGGTCGTCCTGGCGATCGCCGCGATCGTCGCGGCCTTCATGCTCGGTTGGATCCGCACGGACAACCTGGCGACGGTGATGGCCGGGGCGGCGATCCTGGCTGCGATCGCCTACTTCGCCGTCATCCTCAGCAGCTCCAAGGTCACCGCCGTGCAGCGGAAGCGGACGACGGCGTTCATCCCCCTGTTCCTGGCCAGCACGGCGTTCTGGGCGCTGTACCAGCAGCTCTTCACCCTGGTCGCGGTGTACTCCGAGCAGCGTCTGGACCGGGTGATCTTCGGCTGGGAGATGCCTCCGGGGTGGGTGGTCTCCATGGCGCCGATCTTCGTCGTCGTCCTGGCGGGCGTTTTCGCCGCGGTGTGGACGAAGATGGGGGATCGCCAGCCCAGCTCGCCCGCGAAATTCGGCCTGGGCCTGATCACGATCGGCCTTGCCTATGTACTCTTCCTCCCCTTCGCCGACGGGCCGGCCAACTCGACTCCGCTGGTGGTGATGGCGCTGATCCTGCTGATCTTCACGATCGCCGAGCTGCTGATCTCGCCTATCGGCCTGTCCATCGCCACGAAGCTGGCACCGGACACGTTCCGCACGCAGATGGTGGCGCTGAACTTCCTCTCCGTCTCGCTGGGAACAACGTTCTCCGGCATCCTGGCCGGCCGCTACGATCCGTCGAATGAGACGCCGTATTTCGCCACCCTGGGCATCGTGGTGATCGTGCTGGGCGGGCTCCTCCTGGCGGGGACGCCGGCCATCAAGCGGCTCATGAATGGCGTTCGCTGAGCGGGTAATCGGTCGGCAATCTGTGGAAAACCCCTGGAAATCCGCCTGAAAAGGCGCG
>DXGD01000044.1 GCA_019114115.1 Candidatus Nesterenkonia stercoripullorum | reverse complement strand
TGGGTTCTCGCGCAGCGCCTCATTGAAAGCTGCCGCCGCGGAATCGTAGTCCTGATCCTCGATGGCCGCATGCGCCTTCTGGTGAAGGACGGGCAGTTCCTCCTCCGCCTCTTCGCCCGCGGCCGCAGCACGCTGGCTCTGCGGGGGCAGCTGCTGCGTCATGCCGTTCTGCGTGGCCATCTGCACCAGCTGGGTCACCACTTGGCCCAGCTGCTCCGAAGCAGCGGAGGAGTCGAACTCTCCGACGGGCCGGCCGCCTATGAACGCGGTGGCCACTGGCAGCTGCTCAGCGCTGTTGGCAAGTTCAGGCGAGGAAGCCGCATCGATCTCCGCCAGCAGCAGACGGCCCTGCTGGGCGTCGACGAGGTCCTCCAGCGTGGCCTTCATCGTCTCCGACGCCGCCGAGGCATCATGTATCAGGACGATCACGGGAGCCTGGGCCGACAGCTGAACGACCTGCTGCAGCTGCTGAGCGTCCACCCTGACGCACCAGCTGTCCTTGCCGGTCGCTGAGCCGCCGCCCGCAGCACCGGCGGCACCAGCCGCCGCGCTTGACGGGGCCGGTGCCGCCGCTTGCGCGTCGGCACCTAGCCCGGAGAGGTCGACGGCGCCGTGGGAATCTACGTGTCGCTGCGGTTCGGATGCGGACTGCGTCACTGTACGGACACTCCTTCGTGAAGTCGTCTTAGCCGGCTAAGGCCAACGTTTCGAGGCGGGTCTGCTCAGGAGCGACATGCTCCCGGCGACGGCTGCCGTCGCTCCAGAACACCGCTCACCTCATTGAGAATATCGTGAACCAGCGTCCAGACGATATTCCCGTCGAGGAGCTGCCGTGGCGCACAGCACCGCAGATACGCGCAGCGCTCCAGTCAGAACAGTGAAGAGGCAGCGCTGAAGAGGCAACTTTGAGTGCAGTTGCTCACACGCAAGGGCTGTGAATGGATAGGGTAGCCATGTGATGAAGCTCCCCCGCGTTCTCCGTGCGCTGGTCCCAGCCGGACGCCGGCTGATCCGGCCCGCGCCCGCGGGTCGCTATGACCTCGATGCCTATGGGCTGCCCCGCGAACACGCCGCGCCCGTGCCGAGACAGGAAGGAGCCCCGCCGACGCCGGGCACTCCAGCGGCGCCGCTGCCACTGCCGGAGTTCGCCGCCCCTTCCGCGCAGGACGAACCGGCTCCCGAGGAGCCTGGAGCCACGCCCGTGGAGAACGAGCACAGTCCTATCGAGCATCGGCGAGCGTCCTCAGCGTTGACCGCCCGGCCCGTCTACACGGGTTTCATGCTCACTGTCGGAGTCGGGCTGGCGCTGCTCATCTTCTCCATAGCCCAGGCCAATACGCAGCTGCTGGCCTGGATCGGGGCGGCCCTTTTCATCGCCTTGGGCCTTGACCCGATCGTGAGGCTGCTGGAGAGAATCCGCTGCCCGCGTCCACTCGGCGTCGTGGTGACGGTCGGGGCGTTCCTCGCCGTCGTGGGGACGGTCATCGCGATGCTCTCGCCGCTGGTGACGGAGCAGACCTCTGTGTTCATCCGGTCTCTTCCGCAGCTGGTCGGGGATATCTCGCGTTCTGACTGGTTCCGCAGCATCGACGAGGATTTCCAGATCCAGGAGATCATCGATAACGAAGTCAATCGATATATTGCGGACCCCAGCAATATCACCAACGCCCTGGGCGGGCTGTTCGGCGTCGGCACGGCCATCCTGACCACGAGCTTCGGGCTGCTTGTGGTCACCGTCCTGGCGCTGTACTTCCTCGCCTCTCTGCCGAGCATGAAGGCCTGGGGCTATCGGCTGGCACCACGGTCCTCCCGGCCGCGCATCCAGTATCTGGGAGACCTGATCCTCAGCGGCGTCGGATATTACGTGATCGGCCAGGCCTGCGTAGCGGTCCTCAACGGAATCGTCGCCTATATCGCCATCCGCATCGCCGATGTGCCGTTCGGAGCGCTCTTCGCCGTGATCGCGGGCGTCCTCGCCTTCATCCCGCTCGTGGGGCCGGTCACCGGCGGCGCCCTGGTGAGCGTCGTGGGGCTGACGGTCGACTGGCAGACTGCAGCGACCTTCGCCATCATCTACTTCATCTACCTGCAGATCGAGGCGTATATCGTCTCGCCCAGGATCATGTCACGCGCGGTGAAGATACCCGCGGCCGTCGTCGTGATATCGGTGATCGCCGGCGGGTCCATCCTCGGCGTGCTCGGGGCCCTCATGGCTATCCCGACCGCTGCTGCGGTGATGCTGCTCACCCGCGAAGTGCTGATCAAGAGGCAGGACACACGCTAACCGATCCGCCAGCAGTGGGTGTGCCAGTGGCGTCGCTCACCGGCAGCGTGGGCCTCGCCGAAGAGTGAATCGGCAGGCCAGACGACCACGTGCGCAGTTCCCGGAGTAATCTGCAGGGAGCACGCGGGGCAGGTGTAGGTCTTCTGCGCTGCGGCTGCGGGTATGCGCCGGACATGAAAGTCCCTGCCGCGACGACGGACCACCGGCCCGCCACCGCCGTGCCATTCGCCCCCGGCCATCAACGGCCGGTGCGGCTGCTGCCATTTCGAGGCGCCCCGCCGTCCGCCAGTTCCCCTGCCCTTCGCCATACCTCCTATTCTGGACTATCAGGGCGCTGCCAGCTGATCGATGGCACCACAGACGACGAAGAGGCTGGAACCCTCGCCAGCGACGCTTGGGTGGAGGGCCGACAGGTCACCGCTGCGGCCTCACAGCACACGATGAGCGCCGGCCAGCTCAGGCACGGTAGGATCAGTGACCGTGCGATTGGTGATTGCGACGTGCTCTGTCACGTATTCAGGACGACTCAATGCCCATTTGGCCCAGGCCCGGCGCCTGCTGATGGTCAAAGCCGATGGAGCGGTGCTGATCCATTCCGACGGGGGCTCCTATAAGCCGCTGAACTGGATGTCCGCTCCCGCAACGATGCGGGTCAGCGCGCCCGACGACGAGGCCGCAGAAGCCGGAGTCCAAGAAATCTGGACTGTGACCGCGGACAAGACCGATGACACCCTGCGAATACTCCTCTCGGAGATCCACCACGATTCCGAGCACGACCTGGGCCGCGATCCCGGCCTCGTCAAGGACGGCGTGGAATCCGACCTCCAGCGCCTGCTCGCCGAGCAGATCGAGCTGCTGGGCAGCGGCCACCAGCTCATCCGCCGGGAGCATCCGACACCGATCGGCCCCGTCGACATCCTCGCCCGGACGCCTGCGGGAACCACGGTCGCCGTCGAGCTCAAACGCCGCGGCGACATCGACGGCGTCGAGCAGCTCACGCGCTACCTGGAGCTGCTCAACCGCGATCCGCTCCTCTCGCCCGTGCGCGGGGTCTTCGCGGCGCAGCAGATCAAACCTCAGGCCAGGACGCTGGCGGAGGACCGCGGGATCGAGTGCCTCGTGTTGGACTATGACGCGATGCGCGGCCTCGACGACGCCGACAGCCGCCTCTTCTGAATCGACGGCCCTCCACGCCCCACGACGAAGGCCCGTGGCCTCACCCCCTCGTCAGGGGCAAGGCCACGGGCCTTCGATCAGCACAGCGAGAATGCTTCCCGCTGTCAGAGCATCTCAGCTCTCCTCGCGCAGCTCCGCGTCATTGGCGACGATCGTCACCTTATCGGAGTCCACGGAGAAGAAACCTCCGTTGACGTGCGCGCGCACCGTCTGACCGTCCACCGGCTCGATGGTCAGCTCCCCTTCGGCAAGCAGCGACAGCACCGGAGTGTGGCCGGGGAGAATCCCCATGTCACCTTCGATGGTGCGTCCGGTGATGGATCTGGCGGCACCGGACCACACGGCGTGGTCCTGAGCTACCACTTGGACGTCGAGTTCAGCCATTGTCGTGGGTCCTCACAATCGTCGTGGAAGCCAAGGCATCAGCCCTGCTTCTGGATCTCCGCCCAGCGGCGCTCGACGTCGTCGAGGCCACCGATGTTGAAGAATGCCTGCTCGGCTACGTGGTCCAGATCGCCGTTGCAGATCGCGCTGAAGCCCTCGATCGTGTCCTTGATCGAGACCGTCGAGCCTTCGACACCGGTGAACTGCTTGGCAGTGTAGGTGTTCTGCGAGAGGAACTGCTCGATGCGGCGAGCCCGGGAGACGACGATCTTGTCCTCTTCGGAGAGCTCGTCGACGCCGAGGATGGCGATGATGTCCTGCAGCTCCTTGTTCTTCTGCAGGATCTGCTTCACACGGGTCGCGGTGTCGTAGTGCTCCTGGCCCACGTACTGCGGGTCCAGAATACGCGACGTCGAGGTCAGCGGGTCCACTGCGGGGTACAGACCACGCGAGGCAATCGCACGGGAGAGCTCGGTCGTCGCATCGAGGTGCGCGAAGACGTTCGCCGGGGCCGGGTCGGTGTAGTCATCGGCCGGCACGTAGACGGCCTGCATCGAGGTGATGGAGTGACCGCGTGTGGAGGTGATGCGCTCCTGAAGAACGCCCATCTCATCGGCCAGGTTCGGCTGGTAGCCCACAGCGGAGGGCATACGGCCCAGCAGCGTGGAGACCTCCATGCCGGCCTGCGAGAAGCGGAAGATGTTGTCGATGAACAGCAGCACGTCCTGCTTCTGCACGTCGCGGAAGTACTCGGCCATCGTCAGGCCGGTCAGCGCGACGCGGAGACGAGTTCCTGGCGGCTCGTCCATCTGCCCGAAGACCAGCGCGGTGTCTTTGAGGACTCCGGCCTCTTCCATTTCGACCCAGAGGTCGTTGCCCTCACGCGTACGCTCGCCGACGCCGGCGAAAACCGAGGTACCGCCGAAGTTCCGGGCGACACGGGTGATCATTTCCTGGATCAGCACGGTCTTGCCCACACCGGCACCGCCGAAGAGGCCGATCTTGCCGCCGGAGATGTAGGGAGTGAGCAGATCGATCACCTTGATGCCGGTCTCCAGCATCTCGGTGGAGCCTTCCAGCGCTGCGAAGTGCGGAGCTTCGCGGTGGATCGGCCAGCGCTCGTTGACCTCGAGGTCAGCAGTAGGCATGTCCAGGGTCTCGCCCAGCACGTTGAAGATGTGGCCCTTGACCGCATCGCCCACGGGAACGCTGATCGGTGCGCCGGTGTCCTGCACCGTGACACCACGGACGAGGCCGTCGGTGGCCTGCAGCGCAATGGCCCGCACCAGGTTGTCGCCCAGGTGCTGCGAGGTCTCGAAGGTGATGGTGCTCGTCTCGCCGCCGATAGTGGTCTCGGCGGTGAGCGCGTTGTACATCTCCGGGATCCCGTCAGCCGGGAACTCGACGTCGACGACGGGCCCGATGATGCGGGCGACGCGTCCGGCGGCCCCTGGCTGAACGGCTCCCGTTGAGCTCTGTTCTGCAGTGGTGGCAGTCATCTCTCTCACTTCACTTGATCTTGGATGATGTCAATAAACGTGGGCGGCGGGCCGGCAGCGATCACCGCTGACCCCTACATAGCGAAGCTCAGCTCGCCGCCAGTGCGTCAGCACCGGCGATGAGCTCGGTGAGCTCCTGAGTGATCTCGGCCTGACGAGCGTTGTTGCGCAACAGGGTGTATTTGCGGATCAGCTCGTCGGCGTTATCGGCTGCCGACTTCATGGCCCGCTGCCGCGCAGCAAGCTCCGAGGCTGCCGCCTCGAGCATCGCCGTGAAGATCTTGGACTCGACATACCGCGGCAGCAGCGAATCGAGGACTTCCTCGGCAGAGGGCTCGAAGTCATACAGCGGGAGCACCTCGCTCTCGGAGTCCGCGTCCTCCTCGACGACTGCCAGGGGCAGCAGGCGCCGCACGACGGGCTCCTGCTTCACCATAGACTGGAACTCCGTGTAGACCAGGAACAGCTCATCCACACCGCCTTCATCAGTCGGCTGCAGGAACCGCTCGACGAGCGTCTCGCCGATCTCGCGGGCCCGCTCCACCTCCGGTGCATCGGTGTTGCCAGTCCACACCTGCGCGTACTCCCGCTCGCGGAAGTCGTAGAAGGCCTGCGCCTTACGCCCGTAGAGATAGGGACTGACCTCGATGTCCGAGTCCTGGAGAAGACCGGTCAGCGACTCTGCGCGCCGCAGCACGTTCGTCGCATAAGCTCCTGCCAGTCCGCGGTCCGAGGTGAGAATCAGCACCGCTGCCCGCTTGGGGTTCTCCGCCTTCTGGGTCAGGACGTGGTCGATGTCGTGCTGGGTGGCGACCGCCGATACTGCACGTGTGATCGCCTCGGAGTACGGCGTCGCCGACTCTGCACGCTGGCGCGCCTTGCCGATACGCGAGGTCGCGATCAGCTCCATCGCCTTGAAGATCTTCTTCATCGACGAGGTCGAAGCGATCTTCTGGCGGTAGACCCGGATCTGGGCTCCCATGGTGTCCTTCCTAGGATGTTGTCCAGTGCGCCTGAGCTGGGCATCGCCTGCCCCGCTGCAGCGAGATCATCGATTCTGGGCGGTGATCTCTTCCTGGCCGATATCGTCCGCGGACATGGACTCAGCCTGCTCGTTTCCGACGAAGGAATCCTTCTCCTCCGCCTGGAAACCGCGCTTGAACGATTCCACCTCCGAGGAGAGCACGCTCACCGTGTCGTCCTCCAGCTTGCCGGAGGAGGCGATCGAGGTCAGCACCGAAGTCTTGCGCTTGAGGTGATCGATCCACTCCGACTCGAAACGCTTGACGTCGCTGACTTCGACGTCGTCGAGGTGGCCGTTGGCACCGGCCCACAGTGAGACGACCTGTTCCTCCACCGGGAACGGGCTGTACTGTGCCTGCTTCAGCAGCTCCGTCTGCCGCTCACCGCGGGTGAGCTGCTGACGAGTGGCCGGGTCCAGGTCGGAGGCGAACATCGAGAACGCCTGCATATCCCGGAACTGCGCCAGTTCCAGCTTCAACGTGCCAGCGACCTTCTTCATGGCCTTGACCTGGGCCGCGCCGCCCACACGGGAGACCGAGATGCCCACATCGACTGCAGGGCGCTGGTTCGCGTTGAACAGGTCCGACTGCAGGAAGATCTGGCCGTCGGTGATGGAGATGACGTTGGTGGGGATATACGCCGAGACGTCGTTGGCCTTGGTCTCCACCAGCGGCAGGCCGGTCATCGACCCGGCACCGAGCTCGTCAGAGAGCTTGGCACAGCGCTCCAGCAACCGGGAGTGGAGGTAGAAGACGTCGCCGGGGAATGCTTCACGTCCGGGCGGACGACGCAGCAGCAGCGAGACCGCACGGTAGGCCTCAGCCTGCTTGGAGAGGTCATCGAAGACGATCAGCACGTGCTTGCCGCTGTACATCCAGTGCTGGCCGATCGCGGAACCCGCGAACGGTGCCAGGTACTTGAAGCCGGCGGGGTCGGATGCCGGGGAGGCCACGATGGTGGTGTACTCCAGCGCGCCCTTCTCCTCAAGCGTCTGCCGGACCGCCGCCACGGTGGAAGCCTTCTGGCCGACAGCGACATAGATGCAGCGGACCTGCTGGGACTCATCTCCGGAGTCCCAGTTCTCCTTCTGGTTGAGGATCGCGTCCACCGCGATTGCGGTCTTACCGGTCTGCCGGTCACCGATGATCAGCTGGCGCTGGCCCCGGCCGATCGGGATCATGGCGTCGATCGCCTTCAACCCGGTCTGCAGCGGCTCGTGGACCGATTTGCGCTCCACGACCGAAGGAGCCTGCAGCTTCAGTGCCCGGCGAGCTTCAGGCTCGATATCGCCCAGATCGTCGATGGGCTGGCCCAGCGGGTCGACCACGCGGCCGAGGAACTTGTCACCGACCGGGACGGAGAGAACCTCCCCGGTGCGCGTCACCTCCTGGCCCTCTTCGATGCCGGAGAACTCGCCGAGGACGACGACGCCGATCTCCCTGGTGTCCAGGTTCTGGGCCAGGCCCAGAGTGCCGTCCTCGAAGCGAAGAAGTTCATTTGCCATAGTCGAGGGCAGTCCCTCGACTCGCGCGATGCCGTCGGCAGCCGAGATCACCCGTCCAACCTCGACGCGATCGGCGCTGCCCGGATCATAGGACGCGGCGAACTCGTTCAAAGCATTGCGGACGTCGTCGGCGTTGATGGTCAAGTCGGCCATCTGCAGTCCCTGCTCTCCTGATGTAGCGGCCGCAGGTGCGGCCTCGTGGTTCAAAGGTATCTAAATTATTCGCCGCCAGGGGCTCCGCCGATTCTGCCGGATCCTCCCAGCTACTGACTAGCCCGCTAGTCGTCGGTTCAGCGTGCTGAGCTTCGTCGCCATCGTGGAGTCCACGACCTCGTCTCCCACCTGCACCCGGATTCCACCGACCACAGCAGGATCGACGACGACGTCGAGCCGCAGCTCGCGCCCGAAGTATGAATCCAGCGAGCGGGCCAGCTTGGCACGCTGCGCGTCGTCCAGCTCCCGGGCCACAGTGACCTGGGCGATCCAGTGGCGCTGCCGGGCTGCCACGCGCTGAGCGTAGAACTCCACCGCTGCCGAGGGCCGCAGCCCGCGGGAGGCAGTGACGGCCCGGTCGATGAGCAGCCGGGCCCCCTCCGAAGCATCCGGTGAGAGCCGCCGGGCCAGTGTCTGCTTTGCCTGCGGCTGAGCCTGCGGGTCAGTCAGGGCCCGCTGCACGTCATGCGAATCCGCGACAGTTCTCCGGAAGCCCAGGAGCGCGCTCTCCAGCTGCTCCAGACCCTGCAGGCCATGACGTTCCGCATCTGCTGCGACGGCCGTGACAGCCAAGCTCTCCACAGCGTCAGCCAGATCCCGCTCCTTGCTCCACCGCTTGGCAGCGATCGAGGTCAGCACGGACAGGCTGAGCTGCTGCGCTGAGTCTCCGAAGAGCCGTGTCACCAGCGCCTTGCGGTCTGCCGCGTGGCGTGATGGATCAGTCAGGCTGCGCCGTAAGGCAGCTGAGGTGTCCAGCACATCCAGCGCGCTGAAGAGCTCCGCTGCGACAGTCAGGTCAGCCCGACCGAGGTCAGCTGCCATCTCTTGCTGGACAGCTGCCAGAGATTCACTGGTCACAGCTGCCATCAGCGTGCCGCTCCAGTAGGCGAAGCGTCGCTGCCGTGTTCAGCGGCCTCGGCGTCGAGCTCAGTCAGGAAGCGGTCGACGACGCGCTGCGAGCGAGCGTCATCTTCCAGAGCCTCGCCGACAATGCGGCTGGCCAGCTGAGTAGCCAGCGTGCCGACCTCGTGGCGCAAGGATGCCTCTGCAGACGCCCGTTCAGCGGCGATGTGCTGCTGAGCCTGCTCCGTGATGCGAGCCGCCTCGGCAGCTGCCTTCTCCTTGTGCTCAGCAACGATCTGCGCACCCTCGGCCCGAGCCTCTTCACGAAGCTGGCTGGCTTCCTGGCGGGCCTCGGCGAGGTTGCGCTCGTACTCGGCCTTCAGCGCCTCGGCTTCTGCCTGCGCTTCCTCCGCCTTGCTCAGACCGCCTTCAATGGCCTCTGTGCGATCCTGGTACGCCTTCTCGAACGCCGGGACGACGAACTTGACCACGATGAAGAAAAGTACAGCGAAGCCCACAGTCGTGGCGAGGATCTCCCACGGGTTAGGGAAGAGAGGGTTGGCGTCCTCGGACGCGGCCTGGACCAGTTGTGCCCTGATCATGTGTTCACCCATTTCCTTAGTCTCACGGTGTGGAGTGCCTCACCTCTGCAGGCGGGCGGCTCCAATGGCTTGTGTAAAGCTTTAGGCACCGATGACGAACGCGAAGACCAGAGCCAGAATGGCCAGGGCCTCAGCCAGGGCGAAGCCGAGCAGAGCGATGGGCTGCAGGATGCGCTGGGCTTCAGGCTGACGCGCCACGCCGTTGATGTAGGCGGCGAAGATGAGGCCCACACCGATGGCGGAACCGATGGACGCGAGGCCGTAGCCGATCAAGTTCAAGGAACCGTGCATGTCCTTATGCTCTCTTTCTTGTGAAGGTGCTGGCGGTTTCACCAGCAGATTCTTAGCGTCTCCTCATAACTGGCACACCCAGGGTCCGGGCAGTCCCGCTATGAAGGCTTTCCAACTGGGACCGGGCCCCAGAAAGTCTTGGTACTTCAGGCAGTGATATTCAGTTCTTCGCTTCCCTATGCTCGGCTGCGATCTGTGCAGATCCGCGGCGAGCCCGACGTCCCTGCGCTAGTGCGCGTCCGCCTCGATCGCCCCTTGCAGGTAGATCGCAGTCAGCAGGACGAAGACGAAAGCCTGGAGGACCATCATCAGCAGCTCCAGGAAGTACAGCGACACGAAGCCGAGCAGCACCAGCACACCAGTGGCGTTCATCAGCAGGCCGTCCTGCTGGACGATGAGGAATTCCGCGCCGGAGCCGGCGAGCATCACGATGATGTGGCCCGCGAGCATCACAGCCATCAGACGCAGCGAGTGCGTCACGGGGCGGACGATGAAGTTCGAGATGATCTCCAGCGGGACCAGGACCGGCAGGATGTACTTCGGCACTCCGGAGGGGACGACGGCGAGCTTGAAGTAGCGCAGCCCGTTCTTCTGCAGGCCCACCGCGATCCATGTGATGTAGACGATGCCGGCCATCGCGTAGGCTGCGCCAGCATGCGAGAAGCTGGGCATCTGCAGGAACGGGATGGCTCCGAAGAGGTTGTTGACCAGGATGAAGAAGAAGATCGTGAACAGGAAGGGAATCCAGGGCTTGAAGTATCTCTCGCCCAGGATGTCCTTCGCCACGGTATTGCGCACGAAGTGGTAGCCGGACTCTGCGATGTACTGGGTGCGCGAGGGTACTAGGGCCCGCTTGCGCATCGCCCAGGTGAAGAACCATCCGATGACGACGACGGAGAGCGCGATCATCAGCATCTGCTTGCCGAAGCCAGTCCCCCATTCGGCCATCCATGGGAAGATCTCCGGAAGGTGGGTCTCACTAATGGTTGGCGGGGAGAATCCGCCTTCGTCGGCGGCTCTGAGCGCAAGCGAGTGCAACGCTGGTCCTCTCTGCGGTGTACAACTATCCTGGCAGGATGATCAGTGGTCCGGTAGCGGTTCGAAGAAGCGGCCGCCGTGACAAGACACTCATTGAGCTTATCAAAAGGGATGGCTCGTAGTCTCTGACCGTCGGACACACGGTCCCCGCGCCCACGCGTGACGTGGGCGCAGTCTCATCGTACTACATCCTGTAGAAATCCCGTAGCCGAGCTTAGGACGAGCCGGGATCGCTGGGTTCCACTGTCACGCGCATCTTCATGAAGGCTGTGATCTCGGCAGCCTGCCAGACGACGACCACGGCGACAGCCGTCAGGCCGGCCCACGGCGGGTCTATCCAGGCCGGCGTCTCGACCGCACCGAGCAGGATGCCCAGGATGACGAGCTTCGCCACGAAACCGACCATGAACACGGTGACGGTGAGCCCCGGCGCGTGGCGTTCGGACCAGTCGATCAGCGCCACAGTGATCCCAGAGAGCACGACGACGCACAATCCCCCGAAGGCTGCGCTGGCAGCGGCTGCGCCACCGGTGACCAGCCACCCCAGCACCGCAGCCGCTGCGGTGACAGCGCATCCGCTGGCCAACGCCACCAGAAGCACCCGACGCCACCCCGTGGCACGTGGAAAGACTTTCGGCCCGCGACCACTCATGCGGCACTGCCTTTCTGATCGCGCTGCTGCTTCTCGCGCAGGGAGCGCAGTGCGGCATTCCGGTTGATCTTCCGCGCCCGTTTGCGCAGCCATGGCCCGAGCGAGAGCACTGTGGCCGCTCCCAGCGTCACGGCCATGCCGATAGTGACTGACCACCAGGGAAGGAAGTTGTACGAGACCGCGCCGAACGCGAACAGCCCCGACCACAAGTACAGCAGCATGACGGCCTGCGGGTGGGAGTAGCCGCCGTCGATGAGCTTATGGTGCAGGTGCCCCCGGTCTGGGCTGAACGGTGACGCCCCTCGAGCAGTGCGCCTGACGATGGCTAGCGCCAGGTCCAGCAGCGGGAGCAGCGTGACGGCAAGCGGAAGCAGCACCGGCATATAGGCCGGCACGTTACGGAATGTGAACTGTTCGGCCAGCTGGCCCACCTGGGAGGTGACAGCGATCGAGCCTGCGGCCATGACCAGTCCCAGCAGCATGGCCCCGGTGTCGCCCATCATGATCTTCGACGGGTAGAAATTATGCGGCAGGAAGCCCAGGCATGACCCCACCAGCACGGCCATCAGCAGCGTCACGAGGTTCGAGGCGTCGAACTGGTTGATCGACAGCGTCAGCAGATAGCTGTAGATGAAGAAGGCACTGCCGCCCAGGGCTGCCACCCCGGCAGCAAGCCCGTCGAGGCCATCGATGAAGTTGAAGGCGTTCACCGTGAGCACCACGAGGAAGACGGTGAGGACAGCCTGGACGCCGTCGTTTCCGACGCCTACCCATCCCACCGGCATGACCTCGAGCTCGATGCCGTGCACTACCAGCAGGACCCCCGCCCCGACCTGCCCCAGCAGCTTGATGAGCCAGTGGATGTCCCAGGCGTCGTCGGCCAGGCCCAGCAGGACGATGAGGATCATCGCCAAGAAGATGCCTCTGACCGGCGTCAGATCGGCGAAGATGCCGCTGAGGTAAGGGATCGTCGAAGCCATCGCCAGTCCGACGACCATGCCGAGGAACATCCCCAGCCCGCCCCAGCGCGGCTTGATCGTGGAATGGATATCACGAGCCCGGATCGGCGTATACACCCCGAGGGTGAGGGCCGCCGCTCGCACCGCAGGGGTGACGACATAAGTCACCACCGCAGCGATGGTCAGGACGATGAGGAAGTAGATCATGAGGAGGGAGGCTGCACCTGCGGCGCTGCGGTACGAAGCTCCTCCAGGCTGATCGCGCCCTCGCGCACTACGCGCGGCGGCGTCTGTGTGCAGTCGACGATCGTCGAGGGCTGCTGTACCGCCCGTTCACCACCGTCGATATAGACGGTGACGGCGTCGCCCAGCATGCTGCGCGCCTGCTCGGCAGTCGTGGCAGCCTCCAGGCCGGTGCGGTTCGCCGAGGACACGGCCAGCGGCCCGGTGCGCTCCAGCAGCTCCAGGGCCAGGTCATCGGCGGGAATCCGCAGCGCCACAGTGCCTTCAGTCTCGCCGAGGTCCCAGGACAGTGTGGGCTGCGCGGAGAGGATGAGTGTGAGGGCGCCTGGCCAGAAGGCCTCCGCAAGGGCCCTGGCGTCGTCAGGGATCTCCACAGCCAACGCGTCCATCACCTCGATGCGAGCGATGAGCACTGGTGGCGGCATCGTGCGGTTGCGTCCCTTGGCAGCAAGCAGAATCGTCACCGCCTGCGCGGAGAAGGCATCGGCGCCGATGCCATAGACAGTGTCCGTAGGCAGCACGATGCACTCATCGCGCTGCAGGGCGTCATGGGCGGCCTCCAGTGCCTGCGCGCGAGACTGGGGATCTTGGGCTGATACGAGCTGGCTCACGAGCGCCATTCTCCCACGCTGAGCGGCTCTTCAGCGGACGGCTCACGGTCTGCTCGCGGGTCTGAGGGGAGGAAGCCGCTCAGAGCCCGGTCTCTCCCGCTGAGGTCCTGATGTGTGCGCACATCGGTCAGCCTGCCGGCATTCCGGCAATGCTCGACCAGTGCCGCCGCCTGGACCTCCGCGTGCTCCATGATGAACCAGCCCCCGGGCCGCAGGAGGCGCTGAGCGGCGGCGATGACCTGGTACGGGATCTTGAGGCCCGTCTCGTCTCCCCCGTAGAGAGCGAGTGCGGGATCGTGATCGCGGACTTCCTGCTCACGGGGCACCATGGACTCGGGAATGTACGGCGGATTGGAGACGACGACGTCGAAGCCCCCGTCCCACGCTGCGGGCAGTGCCACGAGGTCCGCTTGGTGGAGGTGCACGCCATGCTCTTCGAGGTTCGTCCTGGCCCACGCCAGGGCCTGCTCGGACAGTTCGACGGCGTGGACCTCCGCACCCGGGCATTCAGAGGCGATCGACGCGGCCAGCGCCCCGGACCCGGTGCCCAGATCGATGACGCGCGGGGCCCGCCGCTCGGATGCCTCACCCTCCAGCTGCTGGATGTGCCTGATCGCGACCTCTGCGACCTGCTCAGTCTCCGGCCGTGGGATGAATACCCCCGGGCCGACCCGCAGCTCCAGCTGCCGAAACGGAGCGCGTCCGGTCAGGTGCTGGACAGGGGTCCGTCGGCATCTTTCGTCGATGAGCTCGGCCAAGACCGACGACGCCTGGTCATCCAACGCCGTCTCGGCTCGCGATCCGGTCGCCCGGCGCAGCGCCAGCTGACCACGCGTCAGACCGAGAACATGGGCCGCCAGCAGCTCGGCGTCAGCACGCGGGCTCGGCACACCGGCTTCGCCCAACCGCTGCTCAGCGGCGCGGAGAGCGTCATCGAGGCTGTGGCCCTGCGGCTGGACAGTCACCACGGCTCACTCTCCCGCGGGGCGGATGGCCGCCAGTCGCTCCTGCTCATCAAGCTGAATGCAGGACTGGAGGACGGCGTCGAGATCCCCGTTGATGACGGCGTCGAGGTTATAGGCCTTGTAGCCGGTCCGGTGATCTGCAATGCGGTTCTCCGGGAAATTGTAGGTCCGGATGCGCTCAGAGCGGTCCATCGTGCGCACTTGCGACTTGCGTGCCTCGGCGTTCTCCGCGTCGATCTGCTCCTGCTGGTGAGCCAGAAGCCGCGAACGTAGCACCCGCATAGCGGCATCCTTGTTCTGCAGCTGGGACTTCTCGTTCTGCATGGCCACGACGATGCCGGTGGGCAGGTGGGTGATGCGGACGGCGGAATCGGTGGTGTTCACCGACTGGCCCCCGGGCCCCGAGGAACGATAGACGTCGATCTTGAGATCATTCTGACTGATCTCGATCTCCTCGGGCTCATCGACTTCGGGAAGGACGAGCACAGCCGCGGCAGAGGTGTGGATGCGTCCCTGCGACTCAGTCTCCGGGACCCGCTGCACGCGATGGACCCCGCCCTCGAACTTCAGGTGCGCGTAGACGCCCTCGGCAGGGTCTGTAGCGGAGGACTTGATCGCCATCTGGACGTCCTTGTATCCGCCAAGGTCGGACGGCGTGGACGAAAGGATCTCCGTCTTCCACTTCTTGGATTCGGAGTAGCGGGCGTACATGCGCAGCAGGTCAGCAGCGAAGAGAGCTGCTTCGTCACCCCCGGCTCCGCCTTTGACCTCGATGATGACGTTGCGGACGTCATTCTCGTCGCGGGGAATGAGCATCCTCAGGAGCTTCTCGGCTGCTGCCTGCACGTCCTCCTGCAACTGCGGCACCTCGGCGGCGAAGTCCGGATCCTCGGCGGCAAGCTCCTGCGCGGCCTGGAGGTCTCCATTGAGCTGAGTCCATGCGGTGTGCGTCTCTACGACGCCATTGAGCTGCGCATAGCGTCGCCCGAGGCGTCGCGCCAGGGAGGCGTCCGCATGGACCTCCGGATCTGCCAGCTGCGTCTGCAGATCGCGATGCTCAGCTCGCAGGGCTTCCACGGAATCGAACATGCGCGGATCGATATGTCCGGCACTCGACTGGCTCATGATGATGACCTCTGGGTAGTTCGCTGAAGGGAGCGAAAGAAGGCTCCCGATGACATGACGCACTCCTGACACTGTATACGCAGTCTCACCAGGCGCCGCCCGACCCGCGTAAGAAGCCCTGTCCGCACCGGGGTCCGGGCGAACAGGGCTTCTTACGCGGTATGGCGCTAGTCGTTGCCGAGCGTGGTCTTCGACGTCAGCATCAGGAACTCCGCATTGGACTGGGTGTCCTTCAGCTTCTTCAGCAGCAGGTCCAGGCCCTGCTGCTGCTCGAGGCCGGAGAGCACACGGCGCAGCTTCCACATGATCTTGATCTCCTCCGGGGAGAGCAGGTTCTCCTCACGACGTGTCGAGGACGCATTGACGTCCACGGCCGGGAAGATCCTGCGATCGGCGAGCTGACGGGAGAGCCGCAGCTCCATGTTGCCGGTTCCCTTGAACTCCTCGAAGATGACCTCGTCCATCTTGGAGCCGGTCTCGACCAGGGCGCTGGCCAGGATGGTCAGCGAACCGCCGTTCTCGATATTGCGGGCCGCACCGAAGAAGCGCTTCGGCGGGTACAGCGCCGACGCGTCGACGCCGCCGGAGAGGATGCGGCCCGAGGCC
>DXGD01000419.1 GCA_019114115.1 Candidatus Nesterenkonia stercoripullorum | reverse complement strand
TCAGACCGCGTGGTGGACGTGCCGGAGGGCTCTGTCCGCATCGTTCTCAGCGCCGGCCTGGCTCGCATGGGATCGAAGTATGGTGCGAACGCTCTTCGGCTGGTGCATCTCGATGCTGGGGTCACCAGGGGACAGCTGCTTGCCGCAGCCGTCGGACATGGGTTCCAGCCGCAGCTGCACCTGCGTAGCGATACCGAAGAGCTCCAACGCCAGATCCGACGACCCAGGAAGAGCGACCCGATCACGTGCATGGTCAGCTTTCAGGTCCGGGAGGATCGCCAGCGCACCTCCACTATGGCCTCGTCCGGCCGGAAAGCCGACGGTGAGGCTTCAGGCGCGGGACGGCCAGAGGGTGCGGGACGCCCAGAGGAGACAGAGGAGTCTGCTGAGTCCCCAGGTGTTCTGGACACCCTCCTGCGGTTCGCTGAGGATGGCAGCGACACCACCGCGACCCGCGCGGTCGGCGCCGCCTTCGCAAGCCTCGACGCCGGCATCCCGGACCGCTCATCGCATCGCATGTGGGAACAGCGACCTGTGGGGCCCGATGTGGTCAGCCGCGTCGCATCGCGCATCATGGAGGCTCGGAATGAGCTGGCCCAGGGGACCGCGTCGCCGAGAACAGACTTCGCTGTCATCGGTCAGCGTGTCGAAGGGACCTCACCGAGGAGCTGGGACATCACCGCCGAAGGCTCGCTGGAGCTGATCACCCGCTTGGAGGATCAGCCGCTCGCTGACGCCGTGATCCAGCCGGAGTACTCGTTGGCCCCGGTGTTGGTGGTCGCCACAGTCCGTCTGGCAGAGCTGTCCCGGTGGGGAGGCTCCCGTGCCTACCTGGACGCTCTGATGGAGGCCGGCACCGGTCTCCACGCAGGGTGGCTGGAAATGCGCCGTCACGGCCTCGAGGGCGGAGTCTTCGCCGGCATCCTCCCTGACAAGTCGGTCAAGAGGCTTCTGAACGGGTCCTTATGGGACCGACGGCCAGTCCTCGCCCTCGCCATGGGCCACCCACTACCCAGCGAGAAGGAGCAGGCATGAGCGATTCAGCTGTCGTCGCCCGGGAGCTGAGGAAGACCTATACCCGCGCCGGTTCGACGTTCCACGCTGTCGACGGCATCAGTTTCGAGTTTCCCTCCTCGGGCGTCTATGGCCTGCTCGGCCCGAACGGGGCCGGGAAGTCCACCACGTTGGAGATGATCGCCGGACTGCGGAAGCCCGACGGCGGCTCTATCCGGGTTCTCGGTCTGGACCCTTTCACCGACAGAGGCGCCATCACGCGACGAGTGTCGATCCAACCGCAGAAGGCAGCGTTGTTCCAGCACCAGACCGTGCTCGAGCTGCTGCAGACCTGGGCGGCCTTCTACCCTGACGCGAGGAAGGCCGATGAGGTCGTAGAGACACTTGATCTGGGTCAGTCGGCTCACACCCGGGTGGCAAAGCTCTCTGGGGGGCAGACACAGCGGCTGCTCATCGGGGCGTCGATCATCTCCTCACCTGACGTGCTGATCCTCGACGAACCGTCCGCGGGCTTGGACCCCAACGCCCGCGACGATCTGTGGCGGGTCATTCGCAGTGAAGGCGCCCGAGGGGCGACAGTGATTCTCTCCACGCATTCTATGGAAGAGGCCGAAGCGCTCTGCGAGTTCCTGGTGATCGTCAATGAGGGAACCATCGTCGCCAGCGGCACGCCCCATGGCCTCATCAGCGAATATGTGACGGGAAGTGAGATCTACTTCGACATCTCCAGGACACGGTTCGGGGAGCTGCAGGAGCATCCGGAGGTGATGGAGACGGCCACCTCGATCGCTGGCACCGACTCTGGCTCAAGGACCGCGGTCATCGTGGAGACGAGCCATTCCGACAGGTTCCTGGAACGGCTGATGGGCTCGCCCCTGGCAGCGGATGTTCAGAATCTGAAGATGGGCAGCGCCGGGCTGGACAGTGTCTTCCGGAAAGTGGCTGGAAGGGAGTTGGATGATGAAGGACGCGTCTCTGACCGCTGAGGACAGATTCTCCGGTCGGCGAGTACGAGCGCTGCTGGGTTTGCAGCGGCGTGAGCTGCTGCGCGATAAACGCAACTTCTGGTTCGCCTTCCTGTTCCCGTTCGCCTTGCTGGGGATGTTCCTGCTGATCTTCGGAAACGTCGGCTCCTACACCGATGGGAGCAGTGCCGTTGACCAGGTGATCGCCATGACCCTGTTCATGTCGGTGACCTCCGTCGCGTTCGTCGCCACTGCCTCGCCGTTGGCCACACTTCGACGAGATGGAGTCCTCCGGCTCCTGGGGACCACTCCCGCATCTCGGGTCGAGTTCCTGCTCACGCATATGCCCGTGCGTCTGGCTGTGGTCATCTTCCAGGTCCTGCTCATACTGGTGATCGGCGTGGCGCTCGGCGCCGTGACACCGGCCCACATCCTGCCTGCGATGGGGGCCAGCCTGCTGGGACTGCTGATGTTCGGCGCGCTGGGCTATCTGCTGGGAGGTATCCTGCCCGGCCCCGATGCCGCGTCGAACCTGGGGACGTTCGTGCAGTTGGCGGCGTTCTTCCTCTCAGGTCTTGTCTTCCCTCTGGACTCCTTCCCGGAGACGATGGAAACGATCCTGACCTACATGCCCTTCACATTCTTCTCCGACCTGCTCATGGGGGTGCTGGTCGGCGGGGACTTCCTGCACCCCTGGTGGCTCTCCACGGTGGTGATCCTGGGTACTGCGGGCGTACTCAGCGTGATCGCTGCCCGCGTGT
>DXGD01000418.1 GCA_019114115.1 Candidatus Nesterenkonia stercoripullorum | reverse complement strand
AACCTCGTCGGCATCGTGGCGACCTGGCCGGCTTCCGCTTTGGCCTCGCGCCGTGAGCTCGACGGCCTGGGCCGCACGATAGCGCCGATGCTGCTGGCCTCGGCGTGCGGCGCAGCGGCAGGCACGATTCTGCTGCTGACCACGCCCACCGATGTGTTCGACCGGATCGTCCCATGGCTGGTGCTTCTGGGCTCCGGCGTCTTGCTGGCCCAGCCAGCCATCAGCCGCTGGCGCGCTCGGCGAGGGGCGCCGTCGTCGGCTCACCCCGGGGTGGCCGCGGGCTGGGTCGCGCTGATCTCCGTCTACGGCGGATACTTCGGCGCTGGCTCTGGAGTCATGCTGCTGACCACGAGCTTGATACTCATTGATCCGAGGCTGCCCAGAGCCAATGCCGTGAAGAACATGCTCGTCGGTGCGGCCTGCGTGACTGCGGCAGTGCTCATCGTCATCGCGACGGACGTTCCCTGGGCCGAGACGCTGGGCCTCGGTGCGGGGCTGTTCGTGGGCGGGCTCATCGGTCCGCGCGTTGCGCGCACGCTGCCGCCGCGGCTCATCCGATGGGCAGTAGCGATCCTGGGCGTCGTGCTTGCAGCGCAGCTGTCACTGCGCGCCTGGTGAACGAGACGAGTCCGGTGAGCAGGGGAGCTTGAACGCGCAGCTCACGCAGAGTGCACGACAGAGGCGGCAGCACACCGAGCAGTCGATTAGTTGACATAATGTAGATTATCGGTCAATTATGCGGCGCCTGGCAGTGAGCCATGGCCCTCAGAGCGCATGACCTGCAGGCCGGCACGCCCGAACACAGCGCGATACGCTGGACGGCATGAGTTTCCGCTGGCCGCTGAGCTGCCCTGTCTGCCAGGAGCCGGCAGCCACGACGTATGCTAAGTCGCCGGCGACCGAGCCGGCCCATCCGGCACGCCCCAGCAGCATCATCTGTCGCAACGGCCACGGATTCGATGCGGCGCGGCAAGGTTATGTCAACCTGCTGGCGGGACGCGGGACGCGCTTCACGCCCGATTCGGCAGAGATGATCATGGCGCGGGAACGTGTCCTGACCTCAGGGCTGTTCGATGAGATTTCCACGGCCCTGAGCGACGTGGCCACCGGCGCACTCCCGAACGCAACTGCTCACACGGCTGAGGCTGACCAGGCCCCGTACTTCGTCGACGTCGGGTGCGGCACTGGAAGCTATCTGCATCATATGCTCGACCACCGTCCCGCAGCGCTGGGCATCGGCATGGACCTCTCCCCTGCCGGCCTGAAACGCTGTGCCCGTCACGGGCGGGCACTTGCGCTGGGCTGGGATGTGTGGCGGCAGCTGCCTCTGCGCAGCGGCTCCGTCGACGTCGTGCTCGCGGTGTTCGCGCCGCGCAATGCCGAGGAGTTCGCGCGTGTGCTGGCCCCGGGCGGACTGCTCCTGGTCGTCACTCCCCGACCGGGACATCTGGCGGAGCTCAGAGAATATGGGCTGCTCGGCATTCAGGCAGACAAGAGCGACGCCGTGGAACAGGGCCTGCGGGAGCATTTCACCCTCCAGCCCGCTGGTGGCCGCATCACGACGACGCATTCAGCGGACCCGGGAATCGTCGCGGACGCGGTCTTCATGGGGCCCGCCGGGCACCACCACAGTCATGAGGACATCATGAGTCGCGTCCCCTCGGAAGCGCCGCATTCAGTGACCATCGACGTCGATCTCTCTGTCTTCGAACGGGCCTGATCAGAACCCGCCTACGCGGCTTATGCACAGGTCAGAGCCGTTTTCACCCGTATGACACAAGTATTTCGTTCTGCGGAGCCGCCCGATAGAGTGATGAAGAAGACACGTCTGACCACAGCACGGCGTCGGCAGACGAGCGCAGTAGCGAGAACGCAGTATCGTGAACACGGCAAGAACACGGTAGCGAGCACGCAGTAACGAGAACGCGGTAGCCATAAGGACAAAGCGGCAAGGGGGTATCACAGTGATCGAGTGGTTCGGCGAGAATCTCTGGGCTGCATGGCTGGCTTTGACGTTCGTGCTCCTGGTCCTTGAGTTGCTCATGCTCGACCTGCTGTTCCTGATGCTCGCCGCCGGTGGCGCCGCCGCCACTACGGTCGCCTTGGCCAGCGGACCTGCATGGCTGCAAGTCGTCCTCGGTTCAGCCACTGCACTGCTGATGATCGGGGCGGTGCGTCCGATCGCGCTGAAGCACTTGAAGAAGGGGCCTCCGGAGCAGCTGACCAATGTGGACCGGATGGCAGGCATGTCGGCTCGGGTGCTGGAGACCACTACTGACGACTCCGGCCTGGCTGAGGTCGAAGGTGAGACCTGGACGGCACGGGCTGTGCACGGCGAGACGCTCGAAGCCGGGCGCTCAGCAGTGGTGGACAGCGTGGACGGGGCTACGGTGTATCTGAAACCTGTTCACGAGATCGATTGGGGGCCGGAATCACGGATGGCCTGAGACAGCCCGCCCGAGATGCTCTCGCGCTGGCCCCTTCTTACTACCGGAATATCCGCTGAACCATACGGAGGAATGAACCCCCATGGAAGTTGTACTGACCGTAGTGCTCGTGGCACTCATCCTGCTGGTGGTTGTCACCCTTGTACGCAGCGTGCGCATCATTCCCCAGGCCCGGGCAGGCATCATCGAGCGCCTGGGCAAATATCAGCGGACCCAGGGCCCTGGCCTGACACTGCTGGTCCCCTTCATCGACCGGCTCGTGCCTCTGCTCGATATGCGCGAGCAGGTCGTCTCCTTCCCGCCGCAGCCGGTGATCACCGAGGACAACCTCGTGGTCTCGATCGACACGGTGGTCTACTTCCAGATCACCGACCCGAAGTCGGCGACCTACG
>DXGD01000417.1 GCA_019114115.1 Candidatus Nesterenkonia stercoripullorum | reverse complement strand
TTGCCCAGGTAGTGGTCGATGCGGAAGACCTCGTCAGGGGTGAAGACCGATTCGACGACGGTGTTGAGCTCCCGGGCGGATTCCAGGTCATGGCCGAAGGGCTTCTCGATGACGACGCGGTTCCAGCTGGGCTGCTCAGCATCGTCCGCGTCGGGATCCTCCCGGCGGGCCAGGCCGTGGGAGGAGAGCTTCTGGCACACGGTATCGAAGGAGTTCGGCGGGATGGACAGATAGAAGGCATGATTGCCACGCGTCCCGCGTGAAGCCTCCAGCTCCGTGAGCGTGCTTTTCAGCGCCGAATAGGCCTCGTCGTCGTCGAAGCCGTTCGCTGGGACGAACCGCAGTCCCGCTGAGAGCTGCTCCCACACCTGCTCATCGAACGCCGTACGGGCTGAGGCCTTCACATGGGCCAGGACCTCCGCGGCGAAGTCGTCATGGCTCCAGGGCCTTCGGCCCACTCCGACCAGCGAGAAGCTCGGGGGCAGAAGCCCTCGGTTGGCGAGATCGTAGATCGCCGGCAGCAGTTTCTTGCGGGCAAGGTCGCCGGTGACTCCGAACATGACCAGCGCGCTGGGACCGGCGATGCGGTTCAGCCGACGATCCCGCGGGTCGCGCAGCGGGTTCGATCGTGTTCCGTTATGAGACCGCGCCTGAGAGGCCGTCTGGTTCGTCATCATCTTCCTATCAGCTGGTATCACTGAGGGTCACGGCGCGGAGGGATCGTGCACCGTGATCTCTCCCCATCACCTGTCCCCACGATCTGTCTCACGATCTCTCCCCATGATCTGTCACCACGAGTTTCGCGAAGCAGTCAGGACAGACTGTCGACAGCCTCGCGAAGCTGCTGCAGTCCGCGGGCCCGGTCCGTCAGGTGCAGCCGCAGCACAGGCATCCCGTGATCTGCCAGGACCTGCGCGTCGCCCGCTGCTTGCGCTCCGATGAGCGTGCCCAGCGTGAATCCGCGGCCAGGTACGTCGAGGTCGGCATCGGTGGCCGAGGTGACCTGGATGAATGCGCCGACATGCGGGCCGCCCTTATGGAACTGTCCCGTCGAGTGCAGGAAGCGCGGGCCCCAGCCGAAGGTCACCGGCCGGCCGGACACCTGGGCCAGCTGGGGGCGGACCTCTTCCAGCGAGGATTCGCCCAGTCTGTCCAGGTAGGCCATGACCGCCAGGTACCCGGTATCGGGCAGCTTGCGGATGAGGCTGGTGAGCGCTTCGGCGACCGTCGTCTCGGAGCCGGGGACGACTGTGTCATCGCCGAGAGCGCTGAGTTCGACGGCGCCGTCCACCGCCGTGGCCGGCTCCGCTTCGGTGGGGGAGTCCAGCATCCCGCGTGCGGCCGCCTTGGCGGACTCCACATCCGGCTGGTCGAAGGGGTTGATGCCCAGGATGGAGCTGCCCACCACTGTGGCGACCTCCCAGAGGACGAACTGTGCGCCCAGGCTTCCGCCAGTGCGCACGGAGTGCAATGAGACCACTGTGTCACCCTGGTCCCCGTCCACGGAGGAGCCATCATCGGCGTCGGGGTCGACGAGTTCGACGATCAGAGCGTCGTCGTCGTCGCGGTGGAGCTCTGGCTCCCCGTCGGCGACCAGCACGGGGAGGATACCCGTGCCGTTCTTGCCGGTGGATTCTGCGACCAGCTGCTCGATCCAGGCACCTAGCCCGATGATCGGCGAGCCGGCGTCAGTGATGATCAGCTTATTGCGCAGGGGCTGTGTGCCGCACATCGCCGAGCCCAAGCGCAGGCCGGCGTTATCGGGGTCGTCCTCGCTGAGCAGGCTTGCGGTCTCCTCGGCGTCGTCGAGGAGCGACTCCAGGTCTGCTCCGGCGAGGCCGGAGGGGACCAAGCCGAATGCGGTCAGTGCCGAATAGCGCCCGCCCACGGTCGGGTCAGCCTCGAAGACGGCCGCGACGCCGTCGGCGTATGCGGCCTCCGCCAACGGTGACCCTGGGTCGGTGACGATGACAGTGCGACTGGCCGGATCGATTCCCGCAGCCTCGAAAGCCTGCGAGACGATCCTGCGCTGCGAGTCGGTCTCGACGGTCGATCCGGATTTGGAAGAGACCACCAGGACAGTGCGGTCGACACCTTCGGCCAGCACTGCGCCGACGTGCTGGGGGTCGGTCGAGTCGAGAATCGTCAGCTCCACCCCGGCGGTCGCGCAGATGACCTCCGGAGCCAGGGACGAGCCGCCCATGCCTGCCAGCACGATACGGTCTGCCCCCTGCGCTGCCAGCGACGAACGCAGCTCAGCGATGCGCGGGAGCAGCGCCCGGGAATCGTCGAACAGGGAGACCCAGCCCAGGCGTTTCGAGGATTCGTCCTCGGCCTCCGGCCCCCACAGGGTGTAGTCCTTGGCAGCCAGCCGAGAGGCGAACTCATGGTCCACCAGACCTGGTACCTGCTGATCAGCCGCCTCTCTGGCGGCACCCCGCAGTGTGAGCGAGAGCGAACTCATGGCTTTATCCCTTTCAGATGCAGTGATCTTCCCGATGACCGGCCCGTTCACGGCGGGACCCGGAGGTCCCGCCGCAGATAGTGGTCACGCGTTGCGCTTCAGGCCTTCGTCGATCGTCTGAAGCAGGCCCTCCCAGGACTTCTCGAACTTCTCCAGCCCTTCTGCTTCCAGCGTGTCGACGACTTCGCGGTAGCGGATTCCGGCAGCGGCGACGCCGTCGAGCACGCGGTTGGCCTCGACGTAGGAGTCCGTCATCGTGTCGCGTTCTACCGTGCCGTGATCGGCCAGCGCGTAGAGCGTCTTCTCCGGCATCGTGTTGACCACGCTGGTGGCGATGAGCTCGGTGACGTACAGCGTGTCAGACAGGTTCGGGTCCTTCGTCCCGGTGGAGGCCATCAGCAGTCGCTGCGGGTGGCCGCCGCGTTCGGCCAGGACCTGCCAGCGCTCTGAGATGAACGACTCGTTGGCGATCTGATGCGCCAGTCGGGCATTCGCGATGGCGGCGGCGCTGCGCAGCTTCTCCGTGCCCTGCCGGCCGGCTTCGGCGGCCAGCTCCAGGCGCCGGTCCACCTCGGTGTCCACACGGGAGACGAAGAACGAGGCCACCGAGTGGATCGTGGAGATGTCGAGGCCGTCGGCGAAAGCCTTCTCCAGCCCGAGCATGAACGCGTTGATGACCGCACGGTAGCGCTCCAGGGAGAACACCAGGGTGACGTTGACGCTGATGCCTTCGGAGAGCACGGTCGCGATCGCTTCGATGCCCTCGACGGTGGCCGGGATCTTCACCATGACGTTTTCACGCCCGACGGCCTGGGACAGCTCACGCGCCTGCGCGATGGTGCCGTTGGTGTCCTTGGCCAGCCGCGGGTCGACTTCGATGGAGACCCGTCCGTCGATGCCGTCAGAGTCGCGGTAGACCTGTGCGAAGACATCGCAGGCCTCGCGCACGTCGGAGGTGGTGATGTCGAAGACAGCCTTCTCGACGTCAGCGCCTGAGGCGGCCAGTTCGGCCAGCTGGGCCTCATAGGCTTCGCCGTCCTTGAGCGCTGATTCGAAGATCGTCGGGTTCGTCGTCACTCCGACGACGTTGTGCGTGTCGATCAGCTTCGCCAGCGAACCTGAGTTCAGCCGCTCGCGGGACAGGTCGTCAAGCCAGATGGACACGCCCAGATCTGAGAGGGCCTGTGTGTTGGGGTTAGCAGTCATTGATCTCTCCTGATTCCGGTCACGGTGCCGGTCGTGGTAGCGCCGTCTGCGGCGCCTGATGACCGGTCGCTCCGGTATGACCCGGAGCGACCGGTGATGCTTCGCGGGGGAGAAGGATTCTCAGCCATTGAAGGCTCAGGCCTCCTCAACCCTGGCCGGGCGAGGTGCCGGC
>DXGD01000416.1 GCA_019114115.1 Candidatus Nesterenkonia stercoripullorum | reverse complement strand
AGCAGCAGCACTGCAGGCAGCAGCGTGATCAGCACGCCATTGACGAATGCGCCGGCCATCGCTCCCCGGCGGCCGCCGGTGGCGTTGCCGTAGACGCCGGCCGCACCACCGGTGAAGAAGTGCGGGACCAGGCCAGGCAGGATGAGCGCCAAGCCGAAGACGGGGTTGAGCCACAGTGAGAGCAGCGCCAGACCGAAAAGCCCGCCGGTGAAGCTGGAGATGAAGCCGATGAGCACGGCGTTCTGCGCGTAGGGGAAGACGATCGGGGCATCAAGAGCCGGTATCGCCCCGGGGACGATCTTCTGCGCGATACCCTGGAACGCTGGCACGATCTCACCGAGGATAGTGCGCACCCCGAAGAGGATGATCGCCACGGCGATCCCGAACTGCAGCCCCTGCGTCAGGGCCTGCATCACGAAGTTGCCAGGGTTCTCCGCGCCACCTTCGAAAGCCTCATAGGCGCCCTCGCCCTCACGCGCGAAGAAAATCAGCGCGACGACGACGTACAGCATCACCATCGACAGCGCTGTCGCGACCATCGAATCGCGCAGGAACCGCAGTCCTTCGGGCAGCTTCACGTCCTCAGTGGACTTGCTCTTCTTCCCGCCCGAGAGGCGCCCGACAGCACCGGAGGCGATGTAGCCGGCGGTGCCGAAGTGGCCGATGGCGATGGTGTCGTCCCCGGTGATCCGACGGGTCCACGGTTGGGCGAAGGCCGGCAGGGAGACCATCAGGATGCCCAGCAGAATACCGCCGAGCCCGACCGTGATCGGGGCCGCGTATCCGGCGCTGGCCAGGACAATCGTCAGCAGAGTGGCCATGAACAGGATGTGATGGCCGGTGAGGAACACGTAGCTCAGCGGGGTGAAGCGGGCCAGCAGCAGGCTGATCGCGAAGCCGAGGATCATGAGCCAGGCGACCTGCGCGCCGTACTCCTCCTGGGCGATCCCGACGATCGCCTCGTTGGTCGGGATCACGCCCTGGGCACCAGTGGCCCCTTGGATCATGATGCCCAGCGGATCCAGGGAGCTCACCACCAGGTCAGCCCCTGCGCCGATGAGCAGGAACCCGAGCGTCGCTTTCACCGCCCCGCCGATCACCTGCCCCACGGACTTCCGCAGGGCGATGAGTCCGACGGCGACGATGATCCCGATCAGGAACGCCGGCACCGAGAGGATCTCGTTGACGATGAACGCTGGGATGCTGATAAGCCAATCCACCGGGTGCTCCCCTTTAAACGTCGTACAGCTCGCGCAGGGCCGCGTCGAGCTCATCAGTGCTGGTGAAGTTCTCGACGACGCGCACGGGCACCCCGACGTCGCCGAGTGTCCGGGCGATCTCCCCGGAGGTCAGGATCGCCTGGGCTTCTTTGGCGCGGCCACGTGCGGAGATCGTGTCCGTGGCCTCGACGCTGACATGCCGCTCCCAGCCCCACGTGCCCAGAACGCTCTCCAGGGTGTTCTTGAGGAACAAGGACGTGCCCAAGCCGTTTCCGCACACGGTGAGGATCAGATGCTCATCACTGACGGCGGAGTGTCCTGTGGAGGAGCCCGCGCCGCGCGAGACCGCGCCGTGCGAGACCTCGTCTCCAGCTCCCTCCGGATCCTCCCCGCGGAGGATCGCGCGGATCTGCGCCGGTGACTCTGCCTCATCCAGCGCCGCACGCTTCTGCGCATTGCCGAGCAGACGCGCCAGATCCGCCATCGCCTTGGTGTGCGCCTGTGAGTCCACGGCGGCCAGCGCCACGACCAGCTGCACAGGATCGTTCTTCTCGTGGCCGAATTCGACGGGCTCAGCCAGGCGCAGCCAGGACATCGCCGTCGTCTTCACCGCTTCGGAGGGCCGGGCGTGGGCGAAGGCGAAGCCCGGAGCGATCACGATATAGGGGCCATGCTCCACGACACTGTCGATCATGGCCTGCGTGTACTCATGTGTCGTCGCGCCGGAAGATTCCAGCATGCCGCCGGCGATCCTGATAGCGGAGGCCCAGTCCGCGGCCTCAGCGCCGAGCAGAATAGAGTCTGCACCGATCAGAGAGTCGATAGAGGACGACATGAACACACCTTCACCGAATTCAGCCCGCTTCTGCGGCGCAACCTAGGCCTTGAGAGGCCGCCGGATCACAGCACGCCGCGCTCCGGCCCGGGCTGCCGTCAGCGAGCCGGAGCACGGGCCCTCACCTATGTGCCGGAACTATATCACTGGAGGCTCAGGAGCTCGGCGTGCCGTCGGCCGCTGCGTCTGACTGTCCGGTTGCTTGATCTGCGTCCCGCCCTGACTCTTCTGCGGCGGCCTCCCCCGCAGGCTCCCTCGCGCCGGCCATCGCTCCACCGATGGCTTCGCCCTGGACCTTCGCCTGCAGGATGGATCCGAGGTCGATGCCGGTGGCAGCCTCGACTCGTTTGAACACCCCGGCCAGAGCCACTGAGGACTCGCCGTCGAAATGCTCGGAGGCACCTGCGTCCTTGGAGCCGCCGATCAGCGTCATGGACCCGATATTGGCGTAGCCTGCGGCGAAAGACTCCATGAGCTGCGGCAGCACACCCAGCGCCTCGCGGGCCAGGACAGCTTCCTGGTTCTCCCGCAGCGCTTCTGCCTCGGCGCGGATAGCGGCTGCCTTGGCCTCGCCCTGCTCGCGGATCGCGGTGGCTTCAGCGTCCGAGCGCTGCAGCCGCGCACGGGCCTCGGACTCGGCGACCAGCGCCTCCGCCTCGGCAGCCTTAGTGCGCTCATAGGCCTCAGCCTCGGCCTGCTTCTGCTGCTTGTAGAGATCCGCGTCGGCTACGCGCTTGACCTCGGCGTCGAGCTCAGCCTGGCGGTTCTCGGCCCGCTGATCGAGAACCTGCTGGCGGGCCTTCTCATTGGCCAGCGCCTCGGCCTGCTCAGCTTCGGCACGAGCCTGGCCCACGCGCGAGGTCGCAGCGGCCTGGTTGGAGTCGTACTCGGTCTCCTCGATCAGGTTCTGCTCGTTGTTGGCGATCCGCTCCTTGGCGATCGCGCGCTCGGCGTTGGTCGCAGCGATCTCGGCCGCCTGGCGCTTGGCTTCGATCTCCGGGGCGCCCAGCGAGGAGATGTACCCGGAATCATCAGTGATCTCGCGGATCTGGAAGGAATCCAGGACCAGGCCCTGCGTACGCAGCTCCGGGGAGATCGATTCTGAGATCTCATCGGAGAATTTCTGCCGGTCCCGCATCAGCTGGATCACGGTCTGCTGCGCCATCAGCCCGCGCAATGCGCCTTCGAGCTGGTCCTGGGTGTACTCGACGACGGCGTCGTCCTGGGAGGCGAAGCGCTCGGAGGCTGCCTTGACGTCCTCGTCGGCGCTGCCGATCTTCACCAGCGCGACGGCCTCTGCGTTGATGGTGACGTTGTCATGGCTCTGCGCCGTGACCGTCATCGACACCTGGCGCGAACGCAGCGAGATGATTTCATGACGCTGCCGAATGGGATTGACCAGGGCCCGCCCGTTGACGATGACCTGCTTGGGCCGCGCTCCCGGTACGTCAGACCGCGAGGCCTTACCGGTGACGACCAGCGCCTCATCAGCCCGAGCCACCTTGGTCCAGGCCCGCATGATGATGAGCCCGATGATGCCCACCAGCACCGCCACCACGACGACGACGATCACGACGGCCAATGCGCCGCCTGCTGTCAATATGTCCACTTCATACCCCGCTCAGGTCAGTTGCCTATCGCCACATGCCGAGTGTCTCCCAGCTGGTGGTGCTTCCTCTTCTACGCTGGAGTGCCAAATGCCGGCATCCAGTTATAAAGCTTTGTCGCCCTATATGCTGAGATTCTGGATTCGGCAGAACCATCAACGGAAACTAGCTCGGGCCAGCGGGCAATGCTTATCATGCTAACAACAGGGACTAGCAAGTTCACGGTCGATTACGTCGTGACAATACGTTCTATGATGTCCTGACCGGTATGGCCAAAGGCTCAGCAGAGTTTCACCCGCGCAGAGCACCCGCCGCGACCTCAGCCACTGCGCGCGAGAATTCCTGGGTTCCCATCGTGCCGCCAAGATCGCCGGTACGAGTGGCCGGCTCAGCCACCAGGGAGGTGATCGCATCGGTGATCGCATCGCCGGCTCTCAGCAGGAGCGGCTCCCGGCGGCGCTCCCCCAGCCATCCGAAGAGCATCGCGACGGAGCCGATCAGGGAGGCCGGGTTCGCCTTGTCCTGGCCGGCCAGCGAAGGCGCTGAACCGTGCTGTGCCTGCGCCATACCGTGCTTCTCCCCGACGTTCAGCGAGGCGGCCAGACCGATGCTTCCCGAAAGCTCCGTGGCTTCGTCGGAGAGGATATCGCCGAACATGTTCGTCGTGACGATCACCCCGAACTGCTCAGGGGCACGGATCAGCAAGGCGGCCATGGCGTCGACAAGTTCCTCGCGATACTCGATCTCCGGGTGCTCAGCGGCGACCTGCCGGACGCACTCGAGGAACAGCCCGTCACTGACCCTGAGGACGTTGGACTTGTGCACGGCCGTCACGCCTGTGCCGCGCTGGCCTGCCAGCTCAAAGGCCTGCCTCGCAATCCGCAGGGAGCCTTCGCGGGTGACTTTGCGGAAGGACATGGCGAGGTCCGGTGTGGGCATCACCTCTCCGGTTCCGATATGCATCGTCCGGTCGGCATA
>DXGD01000415.1 GCA_019114115.1 Candidatus Nesterenkonia stercoripullorum | reverse complement strand
CATCGAGGTCGAGGAGCGTGGATTCGACGAGCTCGCCGTCGTCGTCCTGCTCCCAGGCGCCGCCGGAGGAGGACGCATCGGCGAAGGAGGTGAACACCTCGGCGTCCTCCGCTGAGGAGCAGGTGCTGGAGGAAGCGAGGTCCTGCATATCCTCGCGGGCTTGATCTGCAGGGGGTGGGTCCTCCGCTGCGCCGTTCTGATCTGGTTCCTCTCCAGGCTCCTCCGCCTGATCGTCCTCGCTCTGGTCCTCGGACGTGGAGCCACCACTGAAGTCTGCCCACTGCGGGCCGTATCCGCCCAGGATATTGAGCAGCAGCGCGGCGATCGCGCCCAGGACCACCAGGGGGAGGACGACGGCCAGCAGCACGATGCCGACGCGCCGCCGCGTCCGATGGTACTGACTGCGCGGGGCCAGCACCGGGGCGGGGGCCGATGGCGGGCCGGAGGCACGCGGACGGGGCGCCGCCGCACGTGGCTCGGCGTCGGTGCCCTCGCGGCGGGCATGCTGAGGGGTGATGATCGCGTCCCAGGTCGGCGGCGGCATGCGCGTCGTGCGTCGGGCCCTCGCGGAAGAGCGCGAGGCAGCGCCGGAAGCCGCACCCGGCAGAGCTCCGGGAGTCGTTCCAGGCGCTGGGACCGTATCGATGCGATCGGTCTCCGGGTCCGCGGGCTCATGCGTTTCCCGTGCTTCCGGCCGGTCGGCTGACGGGTCAGCCGGCCATTCGGCCGCTTCGGCTGCCGCCCCGTGGTGAAGAGGAGTCCCGGTGGGCCGACCAGAATCCTCCCGACGGTCCAGGGCCGCGTCGATCTGCGGGTCGCCCAGGTCGGCCAGGGCCTCGACCAGGGCAGGGTAGGTGGAGGGGTTTTCCGCGACGGCGGGCCGGAGTTCGGGGAAGTTCTCGGCGATCCAGTGCAGAGTGTGCCAGTCAGTGGCAGGGTCAGCAGCTTGGCGGGCGAGATCAGAGTGCTCAGGCGACATGCATTCCTAGTGCCGTCCGTCAGCGCTATGGTGGGCACTGCGCGGTCATGCGAGTGGTGTACGTACGATGCTCTGAGCTTACCTGGGAAGCCCCTCACTGGGCATCATTCGCGCTGGACTGGGGAAGATCGTGTCTGCACGTCGTTATTCGTCGACTGAGTAGCTCTCCCGGGAGAGGAAGAAGCTGGCCCCGGTCTGGGTGTTCCAGCATTCGAAGCCCTCGTAGCCGGCTTCGCAGGCGAACTGATCATCGGCTGCCGTGAGTGCGTAATCCAGCACGGCGGACTGAGGGCCGACGGCGTCGTCGCATGCCGGGCTGGCCGAACCGTCCGCAGTGATGCGCAGGGTGACCGCCTCGGAGCATCCCTCAGGCGCGTCGAAGAGGTACTCGTCGATGCTGCACAGGAGGTCGTCGTCGGAGACCTCGCAGTGGATGTTTCCTGACGGCGCGGAGAAGCTGGTCAGCTCGATGGCGTCGGCGGGCGCAGGGCGGGCGGGCTCGCCCTCGTCATCCTCGTCCTCGGTGTCGTCCTCCTCCTCTGCCGACCCGCCGCCGGGCGGATCCCCTTCGGGGGCCTCGGCTTCTGCATCGGGCTGCCCGGACCCTGCCCCGCCGAAGCTGCCGAAGCTACCGAACTCGCCGTCGTAGAGGGTGTAGGCGGCCGCGGTCCCTCCGCCGAGCAGGATCAGCAGCATCACCAAGACGATTCCGAAGCCCCCACGACGACGTCGTCCCTTGTCCGCGCGCTCGGCGAAGAAATGATCGTTGTCCGTTGCCGGGGCCGCCTCCATCACCGCCGCAGAACCGGTGCGCGTGGCGGAGCCCCGCGGTGCGTACGGATCAGCCCAGCCACCAGCAGGGGCGCTATGCCCTGCAGCGAGCCCGACGCCGGAGATTCGGCCGGTATCGGCCTCTACCGGCTGGTGCACAGCCGTGGGTGCCTCGACGTAGCTGCGGGGAGTCGAACGAGCACGCCGGATCAGCGCCGCGTCCACAGCCGGATCGGCCAGGCTTCCCAGCCACGCGAGCAGTTCCGGATACGCCTGGGGATTCTCCGCGATGAGTGGCCGTACCTGAGGATGGTCAGCGGCCAGATGCTGGAGCTCAACCTGGGGAGTCGCCGGGTCCGCGGCCCGATCGGCAGGACTGCGCGGTTCGTCTTCCGGTCGATCAGTCATAGTGGATCTCCCTGATGAGGCGGATATCACCGTGTGTCAGACCATCATGCCTCATCGGCACCTCATTATCGGTCAGCCGCCATCGCAACGAACAGATCGTGCAGCCGGGTGTCCGCGGTCAGCTCGGGATGGAAGCTCGCACCCAGCATCCGTCCCTGGCGCACGACGACGGCGCGCCCTCGCACTGAGGCGAGCACGTCGACCGGCTCAGCCACGGCCTCGATCAGCGGGGCGCGGATGAACACTGCGGGCAGCGCCCCTTCCATCCCGCTGACGTCCAGCTCGGTCGAGAACGAGTCAAGCTGGGACCCGTAGCCGTTGCGCCGGACGACGACGTCGAGCCCGCCGATCCGAGGGAACCCTTCGAGCGCGGCGGCATCGACAACGGTCTCGGCCATGAGGATGAGCCCGGCGCATGTCCCGAAGACAGCCATACCGGCCTCGTGCGCCTCACGCACGGCTTCGAACAGGCCCACCGGCGCTGCCAATCGCGCCATCGTGGTGGACTCTCCGCCGGGGACCACGAGCCCGTCCAGGCCCTCCAGCTCCTGCGGCCGCCGAACCGTGCGGACCCGCGCCCCTGCGGCTTGAAGTGCGCGGAGGTGCTCGGCCACCGCGCCCTG
>DXGD01000414.1 GCA_019114115.1 Candidatus Nesterenkonia stercoripullorum | reverse complement strand
GACGCTGAGCGGATCGTCGTCGATAAGCGGTATCCAGGTGAGGGCGGCGCGGCCGCTGGTGACATCGTGGTCTTCGATGGGACCGGCTCTTTCGCTCCCTACGAGGAGCAAGGCTCCACGCTGTCCCAAGTAGCGCGGCAGGTGGGCCACTGGTTCGGGATCGGGGCGCCGCCACAGACCTATGTGAAACGCGTCATCGGCGTCGGCGGTGACAAGGTCTCCTGCTGCGATGCAGAGGGCCGCCTGGTGGTCAATGATTCTCCAGTGGCGGAGCCGTACCTGTCTGGGTCTGCCACGGCGTCATCTCCGGCGTCACGCACTCCCTTCGAAGTGGAAGTCCCGCCTGGGAGGATGTGGGTCATGGGGGACAACCGCGAGGAGTCAGTGGACTCCCGTGCTCTGCTCGGTGCCCCCGGGGGCGGTATGATCAGCCAGGACCGCATCGTAGGTGAAGCCACGACGGTCTTCTGGCCGTGGGACCACCGGCGAACAGTGGAGGAGAACGCCCGATGACCGACCCGGGACGAGAGTCCAGCAGTGATCTGCCCGAGCCTGAGGAATCCGCTGCTGCCAGCTCCAGACGGGAAGTGCGCCAGCGCAGGGAGGCCCGCAAACGGCCCGCGCTGAAAGAACGCAGTCCGATGGCGGCTTTCCTGGTGGAGTGCGCGATCATCGTCGTCCTCGCCGTGGTCATCTCGTTCGTGGTCAAAACGTTCTTCATGCGCGCGTTCTACATACCGTCAGAATCGATGGAAGAGACGCTCGCCGTCGACGACCGGATCGCGGTGAACCTTCTGGCTCCGCAGGTCATGGACGTGGAGCGCGGCGACGTCGTCGTCTTCGAGGACACCCGCCAGTGGTGGGGTGACGGGCAGGAGCCGGAGACCAACCCGGTCCAGGACGCTCTGATGTTCATCGGCCTGATGCCGGACACGTCCTCGCATTTCGTGGTCAAGCGCGTGATCGGCGTCGGCGGCGACACTGTCGAATGCTGCAACGACGAGGGCTTGCTCCAGGTCAACGGCGAACCGATTGAGGAGCCGTACATCTACGAGGGCAACAGCCCCAGCGATATGGACTTCTCCGTGGAGGTCCCCGAGGATCACGTCTGGCTTCTCGGAGATCACCGGGCGGCGTCCGCTGACTCGCGGTTCCACGTGGACGAAGCCGATATGGGCGCGGTCTCGGAAGACGACATCATAGGACGTTCGGTCGCTATCATCTGGCCGTGGGATCGTTGGGGCGGGGGCGGTTCGGACCGGGGGCCTTTCGCAGACGTCCCAGACTCGCCACCGGAAGGGTCTGCGCAGTAGTGCCACGCAATGCCACGCTGTTGCCGGAGCTCGCGCTGGCAGAACAGGGCTCGCGTCTCATTGCCGGTATCGACGAGGTAGGCAGGGGAGCGCTGGCAGGGCCGGTCACGATCGGCGTGACGGTCCTGGACCTGGCGGACCCCGAGGTGGCTGAGGTCTCACCGGTGACAGGTGTCTTCCCGGCCCTTGACGGAGTGCGCGATTCCAAGCTGCTGACGCGCCGGGCCCGGACGCGCTGGGCTCCGATCATACGCGAGACGGTATCGGCCTATAGCGTGCAGCATCGCAGCCCGGAAGACATCGATGCCCGCGGCATCACAGAAGCTCTCCGAGAGGCGGGCCTGGAGGGCCTGAACGCCGTGGAGCGTCAGCTCGGCCGGCCTCTCGACGCGGTCATCCTCGACGGGTCCCACGATTGGCTGACCCGCGGGAGCTCACCCCGGGTGCACCCCATGGTCAAAGCGGACACGCTGAGCCTGTGCACAGCAGCAGCAAGTGTTCTGGCGAAGGTGGAACGGGACGCGCTGATGCAGGAGCTGCACGGCGAGTTCCCCGACTACAGCTGGGACACCAATTGCGGCTACGGCTCGCGTGCACACCAGGCGGCGCTGCGCTCTGCCGGAGCTACCCGGCATCATCGAATGTCCTGGAACCTCGGTATCTGAGGAGTTTTCCCCCGGGCTGCGCTCATTCCGGTTCGACGTGAGTTCTCCACAGGTGGCAGTCTGCACCCGTTCCTGCGCACTGGCGAAATGCATGATGGAACTCCTGTGAGAGGAGTGCTTCATGCGTGCAAAAGACCATACCGGCCTTCTGGGGGAAGACATCGCGGCCGAGTTCCTCATCGGCTTGGGGTACCGGGTGCTCGAGCGTCGTTGGCGAACGTCCCGGGGTGAGCTGGACCTTGTCGTCGAGGACGGGAGGTGCCTGGTGGCCGTCGAGGTCAAAGCTCGCCGGGGTCGGGGTTTCGGCCATCCGCTGGAGTCCATCGACCAGCAGAAGCTCCGCCGGCTGCATCTGCTGGTGAATGAGTATGCAGCGCAGAGGCGCAGCTGGGCTGCCGGGTGCAGAGTTGATGTCGTATCGGTCGTGCTGGGCCCAGGCTCACTGGACGGTGTCATCGCCCCGGACATCGAGTACCTGCAGGATGTCACCCTATGAGCATGGGGCGGGCACGCGGTGTGGCCCTCATCGGGCTCGAGGGC
>DXGD01000413.1 GCA_019114115.1 Candidatus Nesterenkonia stercoripullorum | reverse complement strand
GTGTCATCAGACACCATCAGCGATCCCGGGCCTCGTAGGTGAGTCCGCCTAGCTCTCATCGGGAGCCGGCGAGCTCCCGGTCATCTGAGCTGGAGGCCGGTGCTCCCGGCGCCGTCGACTCAGCCGAACCCGAGGGTGCTGGGTCGTTGTCGAAGACGTAGGCAGCCTCTGCGTGCTCCGTCGCGTCGATGCCGAAGCGCTCCGCGTCCGCACCGGCCCGGAAGCCGATCGTGGCGTGGATGGCGTAGGCAATCAGTGCGGTCATCACCACAGTGAAGCCCAACGTCACGGCGCAGGCGACGAGCTGGGCCGTCATCAGGTCGAAACCGCCGCCGTAGAACAGCCCGGCGCGGTCGCCGACGAACTCTTCACGCCCGAGCAGGCCGATCGCGATAGTGCCCCACAGCCCAGCCACGAAGTGCAGACCGACGACGTCGAGCGTGTCGTCGAAACCGAGCCGGTACTTCAAGTTCACGGCGAGGCAGCAGACTGCACCGGCGATCGCACCGATCAGCATGGCGCCTGCCGGGTCCACGTAGGCACAGGCCGGAGTGATCGCCACGAGACCGGCGACGATACCGGAGGCTGCGCCGAGAGCCGTGGGCTTCTCGCCCCGGACCCGCTGGGTGAGCAGCCAGGCAACGAGCGCCGCAGCCGGAGCCAGCAGAGTGTTGACCCAGATCAAGCCAGCCTCGCCGGCCTCTTCAGCAGCACCGCCGTTGAATCCGAACCAGCCGAACCACAGCAGCGAAGCACCCAGCAGCACGAAGGGTGTGTTGTGCGGCCGGTGGGTCTCACGCTTGGTGAAGTTCTGCCGCTTGCCCAGCACGATGGCCAGGACCAGCGCCGCCAGACCGGCGCACATGTGGACGACGAGGCCGCCTGCATAGTCAACCGCTTCTCCGACAGCGTCGCCGATGGCGCCGCCTTCGACGAGCAGTCCGCCGTCGCCCCAGACCATGAAAGCCAGCGGGCAGTACACGAGGGTGACCCAGATCGGCACGAAGACCATCCAGGCTGAGAACTTGGCGCGATCGGCGATGGCGCCGGAGATCAGCGCCGTCGTGATGATGGCGAAGGTCGCACCGAACCCGATGCCGATGAGCTCCTCAGGTGCCTCATCGACGGTGTTGAACAGCGCCAGGTCGGAGAGCGGATTGCCGAAGAAGCCCCCGACTGATGAGCCACCGGCGATTCCGGATCCCCACAGTGCCCAGACCACGCCCACGATGCCCATCGCGGCGAAGCTCATCATCATCATGTTGACCGAGGACTTTGCCTGTGAAAGCCCTCCGTAGAAGAACGCCAGACCAGGCGTCATCAGCAGCACGAGCGCCCCAGCCACGATGACCCAGACGTCGAGTGATCCCAATTCCATGTCTTCCTCCCGGAAATGACGCCATGCCGGTGGCCTTCACCGGGGCGAGCTCCCTCTATGCTCGTCCCGGTGTGTTTCCGGTACTGCGCCGGGATGTTTCCCGGAAGTAAAAACTGCGACGATTGAGCAAATGCGCCTAGCGCTGTGCCTGAGACGCCGGCGTAGCGGTGCCTCGGCTACTGCTCGCCTCGGCTACTGCTCACCTCGGCTGCTGCTCACCTCGGTCACTCCTCGAGCAGAGCGTCGACGAACGCCTCCGGCTCGAAGGGGGCCAGGTCATCGGGCCCTTCGCCGAGGCCGATGAGCTTTACCGGAACCCCGAGCTGGCGCTGGATGGCGACCACGATGCCGCCGCGGGCGGTGCCGTCGAGCTTGGTCAGCACGATGCCGGAGACGTCGACGACCTCGGAGAAGATCTTCGCCTGGCTCAGGCCGTTCTGTCCTGTGGTGGCGTCGAGCACCAGCAGGACTTCGTCGACCTCGGAGCGCTTCTCCACGACGCGCTTGACCTTGCCCAGCTCGTCCATGAGGTTCGCCTTGTTCTGCAGCCGGCCAGCCGTGTCGATCATCACGACATCTGACTCAAGGTCGATGCCCTTGTCCACGGCGTCGTAGGCCACGGCGGCCGGATCTGCGCCGTCGACGTCGGACTTCACCGTCGGGACGCCCACGCGGGCCCCCCACGTGCTCAGCTGCTCTGCAGCAGCTGCACGGAACGTATCAGCGGCGCCGAGGATCACGTCCCGGTCCTCGGCGACCAGCACACGGGCCAGTTTGCCGACGGTGGTGGTCTTGCCCACGCCATTGACGCCGACCACGAGCACGACAGCAGGGCGGCCTGTGGCCGTGGTCTGCAGCGTTCGATCGAGAGTGGGGTCCACCAGCGCGAGCAGTTCCTCGCGCAGCATCTCGCGCACTCGTGAGGCATCGCGGGAGCCCTCGACGCGCACGCGATCCTTGAGCCGTTCCACCAGCTCCATCGTCGGGTCGGTACCGAGGTCCGCCATGAGCAGGGTCTCCTCGACCTCATCCCAGACGTCCTCGTCGATCTTGTCCTGGGCCAGCAGCGCCAGCAGGGAGCGGCCGAAGACGTTGTTCGACTTCAGCAGGCGGGCGCGCAGGCGCGCGAGGCGACCTGCCACAGGCTCCGGCGTCTCCAGCTCAGGGGCGGCTACCTCAGCGACGTCGGCCTCGGGCCCCTGCGCGTCGAGATCCGCTTCGGCCTCTTCTGCTTCCGGCTCGGCAGGGAGCGTGGCGACGGCGCCCTCGCCGTCCTCCTCGCCGACGCCTGCCGGGGGCGGATCATCGGCATCGCGCTGCGAGAGATAGCGTTCCCGCGCCGCGCCCGAGAGCAGCTTGCCGCTGCGGACCAAGAAGAAACCGAGGACGCCGAGCAGAACCAGCGTCAGGACAATCACAAGTACAAGTACATCCAAATCCACCAGACCAGTGTGTCACAGTAAGCTACGGCCGAGGCGAGGGCGCGACGGACGACGGCGGCCCGCTCCTGGCGCTGCCGGCGACCGCCCGTCGCGCAGCGGCGCCACCCCCAGACCGGGCACGAGAACCACCGCGTGTCGGTGGCCTGCGCCCACGGTTGGTATCCTTGGAGACTTGACATGCCTTCGCGCGGGTCAATCGATTCAGTCGCTCCGGCTTCGCCGGATGACTGGGGGAGGACTGCGTGGTCGCGGGCATGGGCTCTAACGACTTCGATGGACAAGGATTGCCTCCGACGTGTTCAACTCCCTCTCTGATCGCCTCACAGCGACGTTCAAGAATCTTCGCGGCAAGGGACGGCTCAGCGAAGCGGATATCGACGGCACGGCCCGGGAGATCCGGCGTGCCCTGCTCGACGCGGACGTCGCGGTCAGCGTGGTGCGGGAGTTCATCGCTCGGATCAAGGCTCGCGCGATGGGCGCTGAAGTCTCCGAGGCGCTCAACCCCGGGCAGCAGGTCGTCAAGATCGTCAACGAAGAGCTCGTCGGCATCCTCGGCGGCTCGACCCGTGAGCTGCAGTTCGCGAAGCAGCCGCCGACGATCATCATGCTCGCCGGCCTGCAGGGCGCGGGCAAGACGACCCTGGCCGGCAAGCTGTCCTACCGTTTGAAGAACGAGGGCCACACGCCCTTGATGGTCGCCTGTGACCTGCAGCGTCCCAATGCCGTGCGGCAGCTGCAGATCGGCGGTGAACGCGCCGGCGTGCCCGTCTACGCACCGCACCCGGGCGTGTCCTCGGAGGAGGAAGCGCCCACGGGTGATCCTGTGCAGGTCGCCCGCGATGGCGTGCGCGAAGCACAGTCCAAGCTGCACGACGTCGTCATCATCGACACGGCGGGCCGGCTCGGCGTCGACGCCGAGCTGATGCAGCAGGCGGCCGATATCAAATCCGCCGTCGGCGCCCATGAAGTGCTCTTCGTGATCGACGCGATGATCGGGCAGGACGCCGTAGCCACTGCCCAGGCCTTCCACGAGGGCGTGGACTTCACCGGCGTCGTGCTCTCGAAGCTCGACGGCGATGCCCGTGGCGGTGCCGCCCTCTCCGTCGCCTCCATCACCGGCAAGCCGGTCATGTACGCCTCGACAGGCGAAGGCTTGAAGGATTTCGAGGTCTTCCACCCTGACCGCATGGCGCGTCGGATCCTGGATATGGGCGATGTCCTCTCGCTCATCGAGCAGGCAGAGGCCAGCTGGGACAAGGCTGAAGCGGCCAAGATGGCGCAGAAATTCGCCGACCAGGAAGACTTCACGCTCGAGGACTTCCTCGGGCAGATGCAGCAGCTCAAGAAGATGGGCTCGATGAAGAAGCTGCTGGGCATGATGCCCGGCGCCCAGGGGATGCGCGAACAGCTGGACCAGTTCGACGACTCGTCGATCGGGCGGGTCGAGGCAGTGATCTATTCGATGACCCCGCACGAGCGGATGGCTCCGAAGATCATCAACGGCTCTCGCCGCGCGCGTATCGCCCGTGGTGCCGGAGTCCATGTCTCAGAGGTCAACGCCCTGCTGGAGCGCTTCGGTCAGGCGCAGAAGATGATGAAGCGGATGGCCTCCGGTGGTGGCGGCGGCATGCCGGGGATGCCCGGCGGCGGCGGTATGCAGGGAATGCCCGGGATGCAGGGCATGCCCGGTGGCGGCCACGGCGGCAAGTCCAAGCGCAAGCAGTCCAAGGCGAAGCCGAAGAAGGGCAAGTCCGGAAACCCGGCCAAAGCGGCCCAGCAGGCGCAGCAGGAGCAGGAGCGTCGTGCGCAGTCCGCGGCCAGCCGGATGGATGGTTCCAGCTTCGGGGGAGCGTC
>DXGD01000412.1 GCA_019114115.1 Candidatus Nesterenkonia stercoripullorum | reverse complement strand
CCGAAGCCACCGACCTGGCATTGGCGATGGCGACCGTCGGCCTGGTCTCAGCCATCATCATCGGCGTCGCGGTCATCAACTGGGGTGTGCGCACCGGACGCACCCGCGTGCTCAAGCAGGTCTCCGAGCAGTCGAGTGATGAGCTGCGCGGCCTGTACTCCGACGACGAGACCGTCTACGCCGGCCGGCTGACCGCCCGGCCCGGCAGCATCGAGCCGCTGACGCTGCACGTCGCCGTCGTCGGTCTCGCCATTCTGATCGGCTGGCTGCTGCTGGAGGGCATCGTCTGGGTGGAGGACATGCTGTGGGGGCAGCCTGATTCGGTCTGGCCCGGCGAAGCTGGCGAGGGCACCACGCTGCTGGGGTACGTCCCGCTGTTCCCGCTGGCGATGATCGGCGGCGTCATCGTCCAGATCTTCCTCGACCGGACGGGCAACACCCACCTGCTGGACCACGAGACGATGAAGCGCATTCAGGGCCTCGCGCTGGACATCCTGATCGTGGCGGCGCTGTCCACGATCTCGCTGGCCGTCATCGCGGAGTTCTGGGAGACCTTCCTGATTCTCTCCATCGCAGGTGTGGTCTTCTGCGTCGTGATGCTGCTGTTCTTCACTCCGCGGATCATCCCCGAGTTCTGGGTCGAACGCGGGATCGCCGATTTCGGGCAGTCGATGGGTGTGACGGCCACCGGGCTGGCGCTGCTGCGCGTGGCGGACCCGGATGAGGAGTCCCCGGCTCTGGAGGCGTTCGGGTACAAGCAGCTCGTGTTCGAGCCGTTCTTCGGTGGCGGGCTCGTCACGGCCATCTCCATCCCGGTGATGTACGCCACCGGACATGTCTACTGGATCTTCGTGCCGATGCTGATCCTCTTCGTCATCTCCCTGGCAGCAGGCATCTACTACTGCCGCGGGGTGCGCAAGGGACGCTGGACGGACCCCACGATGGAGATGGTCAAGGACCGTGACTGAGCAGTGACCCTTTTCGTCAACGGACGCGTGATCGCGCGTCCCGGGGCGGCACTCGATGCTGGGAGGACGCATCCGGCTCGCCGCGCTGAGGTCCCTTACGCAACGCCCGCCTGTGATCGTGCCGTCGCCGTGCACGCCGGGCGCATCGTGGAGGTCGGTGAGGCAGGCCGACTCCGGCACGCGCTCAGGGACGCCTACGGCACCGAGGCCGGTGAGGTCGTGGATCTTGAAGGCGGCGTCGTGCTGCCGGGTTTCGTGGACTCGCACATCCACTCCGCTCTGTTCGCGCGCAGCCTGTTCTCAGCGGACCTGCGTGGCGCCCGGTCGGTGGAGGAGGCGCTCCAGCGGGTGCGTGATCACGTGCTCAGAGCGGGCGCCGCGCAGACCGGACAGTGGGTCTTCGGCACCGCCTGGGATCACAATCAGTGGGATGTCCCCGTGGTCCCGGACCGGCACGCCCTGGACCGCGTCACCGGGAACACCCCTGCCGCCCTGCACTCCGGTGACGCACACACCTGGTGGGTCAATACTGCCGGGCTGCGCGCCCTGGGCATCGACCGGAGCACTGCGGACCCGCCCGGCGGGACTATCGAGCGCGCACACGGCGGAGCCGACGACGGCGAGCCGACCGGGATTCTGCGTGAAGCAGCGGGCCAGCATGTCGACCGCCTCCTGGCCACAGGCGCCGGCGGGAATCTCGCCGAGCAGCTGGGGCATGCCCAGCGTGTGCTGTGGGGCCTGGGGATCACCGGTGTGCACGATTTCGACGGTGAGGACTGCCGCGACGCCTATCTCGATCTGCGCGCCCGCGGCGCACTCGGACTCCGCGTCACGAAATCGATCCCGCTGATTGCCCTGGATCACGCCATCGATGAAGGACGCCGCACCGGCGGGGGCGATGAGTGGCTGCGCACCGGCGCGGTCAAGATCTTCACCGACGGCGCGCTGGGGTCGCACACCTGCCTCATGCACTCTCCCATGCGCTCCCCCGCGCTCGACGAGGCGCCGGGAGCAGAGCAGAGCCGCGGGGTGGAGCAGAGCCGCGGGGTGGAGACCATCTCCGAGGCGGATCTCTCCGCCGTCATCGACCGCGCGACGGCGGCCGGGATCGCCATCGCGGCACATGCCATCGGCGATCGGGCCAATGCCCGGATCCTCGACGTCCTCGCCGGCGGGCCGCTGGCCCGCCAGGACCCGACGGGATCTGGGCTGCGTCACCGCATCGAGCACGCCCAGCACATGGCTCCCGACGACGTCCGCCGGCTGGCGCGTCTGGGCGTCGTGGCCTCAATGCAGCCAGTCCATGCCACAGCGGACTTCGAGCTCGTGGAGGAGCTGCTGGAGGGGCACCGCCTGAGATCCTATGCCTGGCGTTCGCTGCTCGATGCAGGCGCCCAGCTGACGTTCGGCTCCGATGCGCCGGTCGAGACGCCGTCGCCTCTGGCCGCTGTGCATGCCGCGGTGACCAGGCAGCGCCGCGACGGCAGGCCCGAGGGCGGGTGGCAGCCCGAGGAGCGCATCAGCGTGGCCGAGGCGCTCGCCGGATACACCTCAGGGCCCGCCTATGCCGCAGGTCAGGAGCACTTCTCGGGCACCATCGAGCCGGGTGGGATCGCCGATTTCACGGTGCTGGGGGCAGACCCGTTCGCTGTCCCCGCCCATGAGCTGGCCGAGATTCCGGTGGCCGGCGTCATCACCGGCGGGGCCCTCCGGCACTGGGTCTGAGGGAGTGGGCCTGAGGGAGTGGGCCTGAGGGAGTGCTCTCTGGACCTGATGCCACCGGCACAGGCCTGACCTTGCAGGGTCCGCGCTTGCAGGGTCCGCGGCCTGGCTCTTCTCGATTCAGGAGACCCGCCGCGGCCTCATGATGCCAGCGGCGTGAGCGTCTCCGGGTCCACCGCGACGAATCGCGCAGTGACGCCCTGCGTCAGCTGAGCTGCCA
>DXGD01000411.1 GCA_019114115.1 Candidatus Nesterenkonia stercoripullorum | reverse complement strand
TGGAGGGCGAAGCCGTCGACGCCGTCCTCAGCCTGCCTGCCCCCGCTGTGCGCTGCGGCGTGATCCTCGGTCAGCGTCGTCGTCACGGGCTCCACGGTGTCGAGATAGACCTCGTCGGCACCGCCCTGCCGTGCCGCCGCGACGAAGCCGGCAATGGCGGCGCGTGCTTCCTCCCGCGGGATGGACCGGATGCTGCGGTACCCGCTGACCGTGGGGACGTACCCGCCCAGCACTGCCGCATACTGCGGCTCCTCGATCACCAGATGCAGGCGTTCAGGGCTGCAGCTGCGCCGAACATGCTGCATGGTTTCCCGGACCCCGGCGGCCAGGGAGTCGCCGAGGTCCCGCCGCGCACCGTGATCGATGAGCGCCTTCTCACCCGAGGGCAGCGCGATGGTGGCGGCTGCGGAGAGGGGGCCCAGCGCGCGGAAAGTGATCGCTGCGCTCGTCGCCCCGGCGCTGAGCCGCTCCCCGCGGACATCGGCGACGGCGTCGATGTCACCCCGGAGCCCCTGCACTGCGCGCTGCTGGTCCGCTCCGGGGCGGGAGGTCAGGCGCCAGCCGTAGGAGGTCAGCTCGCCGTAGAGCTCGTGCAGCTGGGCGACGGCGCGACTCAGGGTCGTGCTGAAGTGGCCCCGCGCCGGCAGCTCGGCGATGGTGCTGCTGTGCGGCGCCTCGAGCTCGGACTCCAGGGACGCGCTCTGACCGACGAGGTCAGTGCCCGGCAGAACGGCGGGCGCCATGAATCGGACCAACGGCGTAGCGGAGTCGGTCATGGTGCGGTGTTCTTCGCCGAGCTCCCACCGGCCGGGGTCTCGGGGCGTCCGGGACGGGTGTCAGGGACCTTCGGGCTCGAGCCGGTGGAGGCGGAGATCGCCTGATGGTGCCGGATGACCTCTTCGATGATGAAGTTCAGGAACTTCTCCGCGAACTCGGGGTCCAGCTGGGCATCTGCGGCCAGGCTCTTGAGCCGCTGGATCTGCCAGCGCTCCCGTGCCGGATCCGCTGGCGGGAGCTGGTGCTCGGCTTTGAGCACGCCGACCCGCTGAGTGGCCTTGAAACGCTCGGCCAGCAGGTACACCAGGGTGGCATCGATGTTGTCGATGCTGGCCCGCATGGACAGCAGCTCATCGAGGACGGCAGGATCGACGCTCTGCGCGGCATCGCCTGCTCTGAGGTCAGTCGGCTCACTCATGGTCTAAGCCTATCCGTGACGTCGCGCTGTCGCAGTCTTGCAGGGCGACTGAGTCCATCTGGTGGACTGCGCGTCCGTGGGCTGCCGGAGAGAGATCAGGCGGGCACGTAGTGCCGGGACCGGGCCGTATCGATGGTGGCCTGACCGAGGACGCGCGTTCCCTGGTACATCACAGCAGTCTGGCCGGGGGCCACACCCTGCAGCGGATCGTCCAGCTCGACGACGAGCCGATAGCTGCCCTGCTGTGACTCCGCATCCTGGGATCCTGCCTGCTGGGAATCTGCTTCCTGGTGCTCCTCGACACGTGCTCGCGCCGGCACGGGATCTGCGTGGGCGCGGATCTGCAGGTCAATGCGGAACCATTCGCCTGAGGCCGCCTCATCCACCGGAGCCCCGGCCCAGGAGACCCGGATACCGGTGATCCTGTCGATGTCGAGCAGGTCCCGGGGGCCGGCCACCACCGTGTTCTCCTTGGGCCGGATCTCCAGCACGAAACGCGGTTTGCCGTCGGGTGCCGGCCGGCCGAGCTTCAGGCCGCGGCGCTGGCCCACAGTGTAGGCCTGCGATCCGGCGTGCTCGCCGATCTGCTCGCCGTCCTGGTCGAGGATCGGCCCGTCACGCAGTTCGATCTGCTCTGCGAGCCAGCCGCGGGTGTCCCCGTCGGGGATGAAGCAGATGTCGTGGGAGTCGGGCTTCTGGGCCACGGAGATGCCGCGTTCGGCGGCTTCGGCCCGTACCTGGTCCTTGGACGGGGTGGCACCGAGCGGGAACATCGTGTACTGCAGCTGATAGGCGTTGAGCACGCCGAGGACATAGGACTGATCCTTTGCCCAGGACGCGGCGCGGTGGAGCTCATGCCCGCCGTCGCCGTCGTCGATCACCGTGGCGTAGTGGCCGGTGCACACCGCATCGAAGCCGAGCGCGATGGCCTTGTCCAGGAGAGCTTCGAATTTGATCTTCTCGTTGCAGCGCATACAGGGATTGGGCGTCCGGCCCGCGGCATACTCACTGATGAAGTCGTCGACGACGTCTGCTTTGAACCGCTCCGAGAAGTCCCACACGTAGAAGGGGATCCCGAGCTTCTCACATGCCCGCCAGGCGTCGGAGGAGTCCTCGATGGTGCAGCAGCCGCGACTTCCCGTGCGCAGCGTCCCGGGCATGCGCGAGAGCGCCAGATGCACGCCGACGACGTCGTGGCCTGCCTCTACAGCGCGCGCGGCCGCGACAGCGGAATCCACTCCGCCACTCATCGCTGCCAGGACCTTCACCGGGATCACCTCTCGTTCGCGCTGCTTGCTCACACTGATCGCTTGTACTGCGTGCTGGGACTGATTGCCAGCACTGATGGCCGGGCCTGTGCCCAGCGTACTCGCTCACACCACAGCGCGCAGGTCAGCGTCCGCAGGTCAGTGCGCGGAGTTCGCCCGCCAGCTCAGAGCCGTCCGGAGGCCTTGAGCCGGATGTAGGCATCGGCCACCTGGGGCGGGAGGGAGTGTGGTTCCGCGTCGACGACTTCGACCCCGAAGGCGGAGAGCTGACGTTTCAAGGCATCAGACTCCAGTGTGGCCTGCTCGGCGGCCGCGGCACGGTAGACGTCCCCGGCGCTTTCCCGGCCCAGTGTGCGACGCCGGATATCCGGGTCCCGGACGGCGGCGATCATCACCAGATGGTCGGCGCTGAGCATAGGCAGCACCGGCAGCAGACCCTCTTCGAGCGACGCAGATTCAAGAGAGGTCAGGATGACCACCAAAGAGCGCTGCGATGTCACCGAGCGGACATGCTGGGGCAGCTGAGAGAAGTCAGCTTCCACGAGCTCAGGCTCGACCGGTGCCATGGCCTCCGCCATGACGTGGAGGAAGTCCCCGTTCGCGGCAGATCGTGCGCGGCTGACGACGCGCCTGTCGAAGGCCAGGAAGTCCACCCGGTCTCCTGCGCTGGCGGCCAGCACCCCGAGCAGCAGGGCAGCCTCCATTCCGGTGTCCAGCCGCGGCTCATCCTCGATCCGTGCTGCGGAGGTGCGAGAGGAGTCCAGGCAAAGAATCACCCGCCGGTCCCGCTCCGGCCGCCAGGTGCGCACCACGAGGTTCTGCCGGCGCGCAGTGGCGCGCCAGTCGATCGAGCGCACGTCGTCGCCTCGGACGTAGTCGCGCAGCGAATCGAATTCGGTGCCGGCGCCGCGGATCTGCACGGCCGTCTGGCCGTCCAGCTCGCGCAGCCGCTGCAGCTTCGAGGGAAGGTGCCGGCGGGAACGGAACGGGGGCAGTACCCGCACAGTATGCTGCACCCGGCGCGTGACCTGGCGTCCGGCCAGGCCCATCGGGCCCAGGCAGCGCAGGGTCAGGTGCTCTGAGGAAAGGTCCCCGCGGCGGGAGGGGCGCAGTGGCTGGATCAGCTGCTGGGTGCCTTGCGCCGCGAGATCCAGCGGCAGAACAGGACGCTGCGCTCCCGCAGAGGGCTGCCACCCGTCGCGTGAGCTTCCCCGCAGCGGACGTGACCCCGAATTCCGCAGCACCGTGCTGGCCTGGGTCGGCTGGCCCAGCCGCACCGGCGAGGTCGGCACGCGTTCCACCGTCACGGCGCGCGGCGAGCTGGCCAGGATGACGTCGAGAATGGCCAGGACGACAAGCAGCCCAGCACAGGCTGCCACCGTGGCCGGCGCAGGCAGCAGTACCACGACGGCACTGAGCGCGAGTGCGACGTAGAGGAGGCGTCGGGTGAGGAACATCGCGGAGGCGTCAGCGAGGGACCGGGACAGTGCTGAGGATGCCGCGCAGCACCTCGTCGACGCTCACACCGTCCATCGAGGCTTCGGGCCGCAGCGAGACACGATGCCGGAGGCAGGGCAGGGCGAGGGCCTTGACGTCGTCGGGGGTGACGTAGGGCCGGCCGGAGAGCCAGGCCCACGCCTTGGCCGAGTTCAGCAGCGCTGTGGCGCCGCGCGGGGAGACGCCCAGTTCGAAGCTGGGCACCTGGCGCGTGGCCCGGGCGACGTCGACGATATAGGAGAGCACAGGATCGGAGACCGTCACGGCCCAGACGGCACGACGGGCCCGCAGCACATCATCGCTGCCGGCGACGGCGGCCACTCCCGCATCGGCCAGATCGGAGGGATCGAAACCGCGGGAATGCCGGCGGATCACCTCGATCTCCTCACCGCGCTGAGGCAGATCCATGGTCACCTTGAGCAGGAATCGGTCCAGCTGCGCTTCCGGCAGCGGATACGTCCCTTCGTACTCCACGGGGTTCTGCGTCGCGGCCACGAGGAACGGGTCGGGCAGGCCGCGGCCCAGGCCGTCTACGCTGACCTGGTGTTCCTCCATAGCTTCGAGAAGTGAGGCCTGCGTTTTCGGGGGAGTGCGGTTGATCTCGTCGGCGAGCATGAGGTTGGTGAACACCGGGCCCTTGCGGAAGGTGAAGTCACCGGTCGTCGAGTCGTAGACGAGTGAGCCGGTCACATCGCCAGGCATCAGGTCCGGTGTGAACTGCACTCGGGCAGTGTCCAGGGAGAGCGCGGCCGAGATCGAGCGCACCAGCAGCGTCTTCGCCACGCCCGGCACGCCTTCGAGAAGAACGTGCCCCCGCACGAGCAGGCCGATCAGTACCGAGGTGACGGCGCTGTCCTGACCCACCACGGCTTTGCTCACCTCGCGGCGGACGGCGTGGAACTTCTCACGCAGGGCGTCGTTCTCCTGCTGCGCGTCGGGCGAGAGCGGTGCCGGGTGGCGCTGCGCCGGGGACGGGCGCAGCGCTTCAGGGCGTGCTTCGGCCGGGTGGTGTGCTTCGGGAGGGCGCCCTTCCGCAGGGTGCGGCGCGTCGGCGGAGTGCGGCGCGGGGGCCGGCTGTCCGGGATTCTGCTGTTCATCCGTCACGAACGTGCTCCTCCTGTGCTTCCTGGGTCCTGGCTGGGTCTCTCGGGGCTGTCGCTGCCCGGCTCAGGATCAGCGGGGGCGCGTGGGGCGAGCCCCAGATGCCCCCGGACCCTGTTCTCCACGCGGTCGAGCGCACGCGCGAAGGTCAGCAGCGCCGAATTGCTCTGTACGGTTCTCGGGTCGAGGCTGTGTTCCACCTCATGGGACGAGGTGCCCAGCTCGCGGGCGATGGCCTCTATGATATGCCCCTGGTCGGGCTGAGGGCCCATGCGCAGCAGTCGGCTCATCCTGATCAGCAGTGCCGAGCGCAGCGTCCAAGCGG
>DXGD01000410.1 GCA_019114115.1 Candidatus Nesterenkonia stercoripullorum | reverse complement strand
CGCGCCCTGACGAACCTCACCGGCAACGGCATCGGCTCGCTCGTCGTCGCCCGATGGACGAAGGCACAGGACCGGGAGCGGCTGAAGGAGGTCCTGAACAACCCTCGCAGCGTCGACGTCGACGAGCTCATGCGGCTGGATAACGAAGGCACGGAGCCGGAGAATCCCTACGACGACGCGAACCTGATTCGCTCATCGTCAGCGATGGATCGCAAGACCTCAGTGGCCCTGGGGCCGGACCGCAGCGACACGTAGCGGCATCACCGCACTGCGACACATGACACCGTCCGGAGGCGGCGGCAGGGGTAGGATTGGCTCATGAGCACGATGTCTCATCCGGAGCGACCTGCCCCTTCCGCCGTCTCCGCAGCGGACGCCGCCAGTCAGGAGGAGGACGGTCTTTTCCTGACCACCTCCGCCCTGCCCAAAGTCCGAACCGCCAATGCGGTCGACTGGGAAGCACTGACGACGCAGGCACGAATAGCCATGACGAAGGCATACGTGCCGTACTCGAAATATCCGGTGGGCGCGGCCGCGCTGCTCACCGACGGGTCCGTCATTTCAGGCTGCAACGTGGAGAACGCGTCCTACGGACTGACTCTGTGCGCGGAATGCACGCTGGTGGGTCAGCTGCAGATGAACGGCGGCGGGAAGATCGCGGCATTCACCTGCGTCAACCGAGAAGCTGAGTACATCACACCGTGTGGCAGATGCCGGCAGCTGCTGCATGAGTTCGCGGCTCCCACACTGCACATCCGCACTGCCGCCGGGATCACGTCCCTGGAGAAGCTGCTTCCCGAGTCCTTCGGCCCCGACGATCTGGAGTCCTGACCATGCCCCCAGCGCCCACTGCCTACGACGTCGTCGACCTGATCCGCGCCAAGCGCGACGGCGGGCGCCTGGCGCCTGACGAGATCGACTGGCTCATCTCCGCCTACACTGCCGGCGATATCGCTGAGGAGCAGATGTCGGCCCTGGCGATGGCGATTCTGCTGCGCGGCATGAGGCGCGAGGAGATCAGTCGGTGGACCCAGGCGATGATCGACTCCGGGGAGAGGCTGGACTTCTCCGGGCTGACTCGTTCTGACGGCAGCCGGCGCCTGACCACGGACAAGCATTCGACCGGCGGAGTGGGGGACAAGATCACCCTGCCGCTGGCGCCGCTCGTGGCCAGCTTCGGGGTGCCGGTGCCGCAGCTCTCGGGCAGAGGGCTCGGGCACACCGGAGGCACGCTGGACAAACTCGAGTCCATCGCGGGCTGGCGCGCCTCGCTCTCCAACGAGGAGATGATGACCCAGCTCGACGGGGTCGGCGCGGTCATCTGCGCGGCCGGCTCGGGGCTGGCGCCGGCGGATAAGAAGCTCTACGCCCTGCGTGACGTCACCGGCACAGTGGAGGCGATCCCGCTCATCGCGAGCTCCATCATGTCGAAGAAGATCGCCGAGGGCACCGACGCTCTCGTCCTGGATGTCAAAGTCGGGTCCGGGGCGTTCATGAAGACTCGCGAAGACGCCGATGAACTGGCCCGCACGATGGTCGCGCTCGGCACTGATGCGGGCGTCGCAACGACTGCACTGATCACACGGATGGACGCGCCGCTCGGGCTGACGGCGGGAAATGCGATCGAAGTCGAGGAGTCCCTCGACGTCCTCTCCGGCGGCGGGCCACCAGACGTGGTGGAGCTGACGGTGGAGCTGGCCCGCGAGATGCTCGCGGCAGTCGGGGTGACCGACGTCGACCCCGCCCAAGCGCTGCAGGACGGCCGAGCCATGGACACCTGGCGTCAGATGATCTCCGCCCAGGGCGGAGATCCCGACGCCGCCCTGCCGCAGGCAGCGCACTCCCACACCATCACGGCCGGCGTCTCCGGAACCGTCACGAGGCTGGACGCGATGTCGGTGGGGCTGAGCGCCTGGCGCCTGGGAGCGGGCCGGGCTCGTAAAGAAGACCCGGTGCAGGCCGGCGCAGGCGTGCGGATGCACGCCAAGCCCGGCGATACGATCCGCGCCGGCGACCCGCTGTTCACCCTGCTCACCGATGAGGAAACGCGCTTCGAGCGCGCCGCGAGCGCTCTTGAAGGAGCCGTCGACGTCGACGCTGAAGGTGGTCCGGTAGAGATTCCGAACCTCGTGCTGGACCGGATATCCGCTGAGGACATCGCCGCCGGTCCTGCCGCTCAGGGCTGAGAAGCGGTCTCGGCGAGGTATGGAGATACTCGACGCCCTCAACGACGCCATCATCGACGCCGCTTCAGGCTGGTGGACGCTGCTGGGGCTCTTCGCGTTCTGCGTCGTCGATGGGTTCTTGCCCATCGTCCCCTCTGACTCCTTAGTCGTCGGGCTGGGTTCGCTCAGTTCGGAGCCCGGGACCCCGCTGCTCATCTGGGTGGTCCTCGTCGCTATGGCGGGAGCGTTGCTCGGTGACATCATCGCCTACCGGATCGGGCGAGCCATCGGCACAGAGCGATTCCGCTGGATGCGGCGCCCGGCCCCGCGGCGCACGCTGCTGTGGGCCAGGCACGAACTGGACAAGCGCGGCGTGCTGGTGATCTTCGTGGGGCGCTTCATTCCCGGCGGGAGAGTGGCGATCAACTTCGTCGCCGGCGCGACGAGATACTCGTTTCGGCGCTTCCTGATCATCGATTCTGTCGCGTCGCTGACCTGGGCTGCGTATTCAGTAGGCGTCGGACGTGTGGGCGCGACCGTTTTCGACTCCGTCGTGATCGCCATGACGGTATCAGTCCTCGGGGCAGTGGTGCTGGGCTGGGTCTTCGAGCGAATCTTCCGGCTGCTTTCCGGCTGGCTGGATCGCAAAGGCGTGCATATCGATCCGCAGGGCTA
>DXGD01000043.1 GCA_019114115.1 Candidatus Nesterenkonia stercoripullorum | reverse complement strand
ATGCTCGAGCGGCTCCTCGATGAGGCCAGCATCCAGCGCTCGGCCGTCAAAGCTGTGGGCATGGGGCTTCCCGCCCCGATCGCCGCTGCCACAGGTGAAGTCGGCGCACTGTCCATCCTGCCCGGCTGGGTAGGGATCAACGCAGCCCAGCTCGCCTCCGAACACTTGGGACTACCAGTGGCGGTGGACAACGAGGCCAATCTCGGAGCGTGGGCTGAACATCTCTGGGGAGCCGGCCGCGGAGTCGCCAATCTCGCGTTCATGAAGCTCTCCGAAGGGGTCGGCGCCGGCCTCATGCTCGATGGCAAGCTCTTCCGCGGACCCGACGGAACCGCAGGCGAGATCGGGCACACCTCTGTCGAAGACATGGGTGCCATCTGCCGCTGCGGCAATCGAGGATGCTTGGAAACGGTCATCGCGGCCCGCGCTGTCACGGAACTGCTGCAACCGAGCTTCAGCGTGGAGCTGACCATCGCCGACGTCGTCGCCCGCGCTCATGATGGTGACGTCGCATGCATCAGAGTGCTCAGTGACACGGGACGCCAGGCCGGGTTGGCACTGGCGAACCTGTGCAACCTGTTCAATCCGGAGCGCATCCTCATCGGCGGCGAGCTGGCACAGGGAGGGGACCTCCTGCTGGGCCCGATGCGGGAATCAGTCCGGCGGCACGCCATACCCAGTGCGACGGCCGATCTGCAGATCCAGGTCGGATCCCTGGGGGCGCGAGCGATCCTGATGGGCACCATCGCGCTTGCTGTGGACTATCTTTCCGGCTCAGAGGATCGCTCGAGCTCCGCCAACTAGGCCTGTTGATCCGGACAATCATTCATTAGTTGAACAAAGTGCCCGGATTCGATGCAGGAAGTGTTCACTATATGATGCAAATCTCCGCCGACTGCGCTACTGTGTTCTACATCACAGGGACCGTCGGTGGTTGAGCTGAAATGGTTCGGCCCTCCAGATGACATGGCGCTCCCGCCCGAGTTCACGTGAGGCAATGGGGGATCCGATGTCGAAACGCCGAAAAGTAGCCGTCCTGGGTCCGATTCCGCGCGATCACATCACCACGCACGGTGGCGAGGTCTTCGAGAAGTACGGGTGCGTGCTCTATACGGTCGCTGCGCTTTCGGCTCTGATGAGCGATGAGGACCTGATCTGTCCCATCGTCCATGTGCGTCGCGAGGATGAGGCGGCGATCAAGGACAAGCTCGCCCATCTGCCCAACGTCGATCTCTCCGGCATCCAATCGCACACTGACCGGGGCGACCTCGTGGAGCTGGTCTATACGGACCAGAACACCAGGATCGAGCGGCAGGCCGATTTCATGGCACCCGTCCTTCCCCGCGACGTCGACCCCGTCCTCGACGCGGACGCGTTCGTCTGCGTGCCGATCACTGACTATCAAGTCGGCATCGAGACGCTGCGTCATATCAGGCAGAACAGCAACGGACTGATCATTCTGGACGGTCATGGGCCCACGAGCACCCTGACGCGGACAGGGGAGAGGTTCAACAGGCTCTGGCTCGAGCGGGATACCTGGCTGTCCTATGTCGATGTGCTGAAGATGAATCGGGAGGAGGCCAGCTGCAGCTGGTTCCCTATTCTCGAGCACACCGCGAAGCCGGTCCTCGGCGAGCCCCTGCCGGACTCGGAGCTGCAAGACTTCGCAGATCACTGCCTGGACCGCGGAGTGCGTGCAGTCTGCGTCACGCTCGACGAGGAAGGCTGCGTCGTCTTCCACCGTGACGGTACGAAGACGACGCAGCACGATTTCGTGAGCGTGGTGCCGGTCGACGAGGTGGTGGACACTACCGGCTGCGGCGATTCCTTCGCCGCCGGGATGGCCTATGGATACCTCGGCTACGACGACACGGTGGCCGCCTGCCGCTTCGGAAATGCCATGGGGGCCCAGCGATGTGTCGGCTCCGAGCTCTCGATTTACCGCACTCTCGAGCAGACGGTGCGTCACATTGAGGAAACCTACGGGAGCGTGCTCCCGTGAGGGGTCAGCGGGCTGAGGCCAGCTCCCGGATGACGGCGTCCTTGGCGGCGTCGCCCACAACGCCCTGTGCCTCCTGCTCGGCCTCAAGGCGAGCGAGGTATTCATCGGAGATGGAGGTGTCCGCGCCGGAGGACTGGTCGGTCATGTGCTGGATGAGGAACAGCATGAGAGTGTTTCCTTTCATTCGATATGTGAACACTCAGTCATGCCAACCCAGCGGGGCCGGCCCTCCTTCCCTATTTGTGAGTGACCTTCATCGCGTGTTCCAGGACACGGCCGAAACGCCAGCAGAGGGGCTACGACGTTGCGCCCTCTCGACACCCCCAACGACTTCCCGCACGAGGCCCCGTCGTGCGGCGCTGAGAATCGCATCGACCCACAGGAGGTCACCATGAGCATTGAACAGAAGAAGGTCCCTGAGGAGTTCTACACCGGCAGGGCCATCCTGCTGGCTACCGTGGCCGCGCTGGGCGGTTTCCTCTTCGGGTTCGACACAGCGGTGGTCAACGGGACAGTGAACGCAGTCCGTGATCAATTCGAGCTCAGCGCCGGCATCATCGGCTTCGTGGTTTCCTCCGCGCTGCTCGGCTGCGTGGCTGGTGCCTTCATCGCCGGCCGTCTCGCTGACAAGATCGGCCGCATTCGGGTGATGATGATCGCCGCCGCGCTGTTCTTCGTCAGCTCGGTGGGGTGTACTTTCGCCTTCGGCACTGTCGACCTCATCGCATGGAGGATGCTGGGCGGACTCGGCGTCGGGGCGGCGTCGGTGATCGCGCCCGCCTACATCGCTGAGATCGCCCCGGCGAGCATCCGCGGGCGGCTGGGGTCCCTGCAGCAGCTGGCCATCGTCTCCGGCATCTTCGTCGCACTGCTGACCAACGCATGGCTCGCGGGTCTGGCCGGCGGCGCTGCCCAGGATCTCTGGTTCGGCCTCGAGGCCTGGCGCTGGATGTTCTTCGCAGAAGTGATCCCGGCCGTCGCCTACGGGATCCTGGCACTGACCATCCCGGAGTCGCCGCGCTACCTGGTCAAGATCGGGCGCATCAAAGAGGCGCGTGAAGCACTGGCGCGCATCCTGAAGACGGGCATCGAGGACCGGCTCAAGGACATCGCCGGGACCATGAAGCGCGAGACGAAGTCCAGGTTCTCAGACCTCCGCGGTCCCGTCCTCGGCTTCCTGCCCGTCGTCTGGATCGGCATGCTGCTGTCGATGTTCCAGCAGTTCGTGGGCATCAACGTCATCTTCTACTACTCCTCCTCGCTGTGGCAGTCCGTGGGCTTCTCCGAGGCCGACGCCATGGCGCAGTCCGTGATCACCTCTGTGGTCAACATCTCGGTCACCATCGTCGCGATCCTGCTCATCGACAAGATCGGACGACGTCGTCTCCTGATGATCGGCTCTACCGGCATGTTCCTCTGCTTGGGCACGATGGCATGGATCTTCGGCAACGCACCGCTCGTTGACGGGGAGCCGGCGCTCTCGGGCGCCACCGGCGTCGTCGCACTCATCGCGGCCAACGGCTTCATCGTCTTCTTCGGGATGTCGTGGGGCCCTGCCGTCTGGGTCCTGCTCGGGGAGATGTTCAACAACCGTATCCGTGGTACCGCACTCGGCATGGCCGCCGCGGTGCAGTGGCTGGCGAACTTCACCATCTCCACCACGTTCCCAGCGCTCTCGGACCTCGGCTTGGGCATCGCCTACGGCCTGTACACCTTGTTCGCCTTCCTGTCGCTGGTCTTCGTCATGAAGTTCGTGCCGGAGACCAAGGGCAAGCAGCTGGAGGAGATGGAGTAGCAGCACCCGGGCTCGGGCCAGCATCACACGAAGGGATACTCGATGCGGAATCTGTTGAACGGACCTGAATGGCTGGTCGAGCAAGTTGGGTGGGATCCCCTTGAGGCCGGTGTGTGGGAGACGCGTTTCACCGTGGGCAACGGTTATCTGGGGACCCGGGGCACTGTGGAAGAGGGGCACCGCGGGCAGCTTTCAGGGACCTACCTCAACGGAGTCTACGACAGCCACGATTCGCCGGTGATCGACCTGGTGAACGTGCCCGACTGGACGATGCTCGAGATCTACGTCGAAGGCGTGCGGATGGATGTGCACACCTGCGTCGTGGAGGAGCACCGGCGGGCGCTGGATCTGCGTCAGGGCGTGCTCTGGCGCAGCACGGTCTTCCGCGACCCCGCAGGGCGGCGCACGCGGCTGGAGACGCTGCGCTTCGCCTCTATGGCCGAGCGCGAGGTGTGTGCCATGCGCGCGATCATCACCGCCGAGAACCACAGCAGCACGGTCAGCGTGCACAGCGGCATCGACGGCCATCGCCGGAATCTGGACCGTCTGCCGGCCTATCCCGGCGGCACCGACTTCCACCCCGAGGTCAAATGGGAGAAGTGGGCCTTCTCCAAGCACCTTGACGAGCTCCGGCGCGAGGTCGACGACGACGTGCTCTACCTGCGGATGCGCACGATCAGCAGCGGCATCGCCATCGGCGTCGCAGCTCAGACGACTTTCTCCGCGGAGCCCATACAGCGCGACGAGCACCAGGGCTATGAGCAGATCGTGCAGCGTGCGGTGTTCTCCCTCGCGGAGGGGCAGCCGCTGCAGATCGATAAGTGCGCCGTCCTGCTGACCTCACGGAACTCGGGTGCTGA
>DXGD01000409.1 GCA_019114115.1 Candidatus Nesterenkonia stercoripullorum | reverse complement strand
ACAGCGCGTGGCACGGGAACGTCCCGATCCTGCAGCAAGGCGCGGCGGGCCATTCGATCGCTGGTCGCGTGATCAGCCGCCCGCGAGGTCTCGCTGCTCAGCGTCCCTTGAAAGGCGACCACGGCCTGATGCTTCTGCGTGCCCACGGTGAACCCGGTGCCGCTGATCCGCGTCGTGCTCAGCCCCATCCCCAGGGCGCAGGCCTCGAGCAGCCGGCTGGTCTGACCGGGTCGTCTCGGTGCCAACGCGGAATGCCCCTCCGCCGATGACGACGCACCGTCCGGGGAAGGGGCTGGCCGCGGCCAGACTGCGTCGATGGCCTGCGGGTCGATGGCCTGCGGGTCGATGGCCTGCGGGTCGATTCCTGTGCCGGAGCGTTCCATTCCACTGTGCTGGTCCGCCGGCACCACTCTGTGAGCACTCTGAGCAGCAGCCGGCCTGACAGCTCGCGACCAGCCCGTTGCGGCGTCGTATCCGGCAGCATCGGCGTCGGATCCTGCTGCCGTTTCAGGGCACTCACCCAGCGTGTAGGTCCGCACAGTAGCTGGCCAGGCCCTGGTGCGAGTCATGAAGACACCGGCGGACAGCGCTGCGATGCGCTCTGCCAAGCCGATCACCTCGAAGCTCAACCGACCCTCACCTGACCTGACGTTGTCGAGTACCAGACCGAGCCGGTCTGCCCGCTCAACGGCTTCAGCCAGCAGCTCATCAGGTGTGGGAGCCTCGTCGGCCTCGATACGGACCCGCACGGACTGCATGCGCGGGCCGAGCTCAGCCCCTCGTCCGGCAGCCACGCTGCGCAGTATGCGATCGGCGACCGGTTGGACTGGGCCGAACATCGGCAGCTGATTCGTCAGCAGCTCAGGGCTGGTATTCAGCTCGCAGATGCCGCCGAGCTGCTCTTCGAGCGGCAGCCGGTGATCGGGGATGAGGAAGTCCACCCCCGAGAGCTGAAGTCCAGGAATCGCCTCTACTCCGCGCAAGGCGGCCTCGATGATGCTCGGGTGCGTTTCGTCGAGGACTTCCGAGGAGTCACCGCCTTGCGCGAGATTGGCCGCCGAACCGAGCTTCACAGCCTGTCCATCGGCGGGGACACTGGACCAGTCCATATCTGCACGACCCAGGATATAGGCGGCCTTCTCGTCGCAGGTGATCTGGTGGGCACGAGTATAGGGATTGTGCGCACGCAAGTAGTTCTTCTCCAGCACGAGCTCAGCGACTGTCCGCATTCCGTCCCCGGTCACCGAGGGAGGACGACGCTGGACGATCGAGACGACCTCGCCGTGGGAGACCAGGATCCGGTAGTCATGGCCCTCGATATGCTTCTCGACGATGCATCTGGCGGCGGTCCCGCCATCGGTGCCGCCCTTGGGGTCGTCATCGGCCGCGTCATCGGGGTTCTCATGGGGGTTCTGATGGGGTCGAAGCTGCCCGATCGCCCACCGGACCCCGTCTTCCTCAGTGATCCCGGACACCACGCCTTTTCCGCCGTACCCGGCAAGCGGCTTGACGACGACCGGATAGCCGAGCGTCTCGGCGTAGGCCACAGCGTCCTCGACGGCGTTCACGCTGAACGCTCGCCCGATCGGGATGGGGGCACCGCTGCGCTCCAGGTATTCACGGGCCAGCTGCTTGTTCTCCGTGTACGGGACGTGGATGCGCGAGGAACTCTCCGGCCGGATCCCCCTGAAGTGCAGGGGCCGGTCCTGGCCGATATCGATCGCCAGCTCCTTGCGGCCGGTCCGCAAGGTGTCCAGCCCATGGCCGATCGCAGAAGCCAGCAGGACGATGGAACCCGCCGTGACACCTGGGATCCGATAGTAGTCCCGCGAGTCGAACTCATTGGCGGAGTGTCCCTCAGGGCTGAGCACCGCGGGAGGCCTCGGGTACCAGGCGTGCCGCGAGACCCGCGGGAGCAGCGCGGTATAGGTCTCGCTGTCACCCAGTCCATCGCGTGGAGTCCCCTGATGCTGCGCTACGAGGTCGGCGTACGCCGCGGCGACGGCGCTGATCGCCGGGTCGTGGGACTGCCTGGTGCCCAGCACACGGCCCGCGGCCCGCCGAAGGCGCGTTGTCGCACCCGTGCCGCCCTTCCGCGGCGACGGCGTCACCTCGCGAGCCCACTTCGTGGCGTCCTGGATACCGGCGTCTGCGCGGCCCACCACGGATGCCCCGGCGGCCGTCACAGCGTTCCAGGCACCGCGTTCGTCCTCCCGGGCCGGCGGGCTCTCGTGCTGGGACTCACCCATGCCCACGAGCTTGGTGCCACCCGGTGTGCTGGCGTGGAGATAGACCCTGTAGACGGGGTGGTTCCTCGGCGCGTGGCTGGGTGCCCCCTTCTGCTGAGCGGGGGTGTAGGCGATCACATGCGAACGGTCGATACTCAGTGCGGGTCTCACGCGTCCAGTATGCCGGTTGGGCGACCGGCCAGCGGGTCGTTGGGTGGGCGCGCCACGGAATCCAAACACAACATGCCTCATCAGCGGCTTGCTAGAGTGACCGCACTCGACGCTGTGCCCCATCTGGGCACCCTGATCAGAAGCGGAAACAGGCTTTCGCGCTGAGGCCGACTGGGTCGAGGCCTACCGAAGGGACGAACATGACAGCCGCAGAGAGCACCCAAGCTGGCCAGCCAGTCCGGCTGAGCAAGAATCTGAAACCCCACTGGGTCTGGGCAATCGCCCTGGGCTCGGCCGTAGGGTGGGGCGCGTTCGTGCTCCCCGCGGACTGGATGGACACCGCCGGACCGATGGGGGCGCTGCTGGGCCTGGCCATCGGCGGTGGCCTCATGATCGTGGTGGGCGTCAGCTACGGCTTCCTCGCCAAAGTCTTCCCCGTCTCCGGCGGCGCCTTCGCCTACACGCTCGTCGGTTTCGGGCGGACCCACGCCTATATCTGCGCCTGGTTCATGACGCTGGGATATGTCTCGATCGTCGCGCTCAATGCCTCGGCGCTGGGGCTTCTCGGCAAGCGCGCTCTGCCACAGGTCGCCGAGCAGGGGTACCTCTACACAGTCGCAGGGTGGGACGTGTACATGGGCGAAGTGGTGATTTCCATCGTGGCCCTGGTCATCTTCGCCATCCTGAACGTCATCGGCGGCGGCGATTCCGCGCGCTTGCAGTTCTACATGTGCCTGGTGATGGTCGCGGTGGTGGCCGTCATTCTCGGCGGCGTGCTGGCCTCGCCCCAGGGCCAGGCCTCGAATATGGAGCCGCTGTTCAACCCGGGCACGCCCGCGATCGCCGGGGTGCTGGCCATCGTGGCGATCGCCCCATGGGCGTTCATCGGTTTCGACAACATCCCGCAAACCGCAGAAGAGTTCAACTTCTCAGCCTCGAAGGCCTTCCGGCTGATCGTGTGGTCGCTCATCGCGGCCACGGCGATCTATCTCGCGATGATCGTAGCCACCGCCGCGGGCGCTCCCTGGCAGGATGAGCTCGCCCAACAGCCGATATGGCTCACGGCCGACGTCGTCGTGGGGGCCCTTGGGCCGGCAGGGCTGGTGCTGCTGTGCGTGGCGGCCTTCATGGGCATCGCCACTGGGCTCAACGGCTTCTATGTGGCCGGTTCCCGTGTCCTGCTCGCGATGGGCCGGGCGCAGATGGTTCCGGCAGCCTTCAGCCGGGTGCATCGCAGACACGGCACCCCCAGCGTGGGCATCTGGTTCGTCCTCGCGGTGTGCCTGATCGCTCCGTGGTTCGGGCGCACGGCCTTGAACTGGATCGTCGACATGGCCTCGATCGGGTTCACCTTCGCCTTCGCCTATACCTGCGCCTGCGCGTTCCGGATGTTCCGCTGGAGCGGACAGAAAGAGGTGGTCGAGGGATCGGCCTCCACCACCCGCAAGCTCCTGGCGGCAGCCGGCGTGGTGGTGGCGCTGGTCTTCACCGTGCTGCTGCTCGCCCCGGGCTCACCGGCTCAGCTGAGCATGCCCTCGTTCATCGCCATGGGCGTCTGGATCCTGCTCGGCATCGGGTTCTACGTGGCCAGGATGCGCCACAACACCTCAGTCACCGACGACGACGTCGACACTGCGGTGCTCGGCGCACCCCGTCCAGAATGGTCCCGGCGCGTATGAGCTACGGGACGAGGACCGCTCGTCCCTGCACTCGTCCGTGGTGCAGGTCGTCGAAAGCCTGGACCGCGTCGTCGAGGGAGTACCGCGTCACTTCGAGGCGGATCTTGCCCGCCTGAGCCAGCGCCACGGCTTCGCGCAGCTCAGCCCGGGTTCCTCCGTAGGCCCGTTCGATGCTGACGCCCCACGGCAAGACGGCCGAGTTGCCCGCGGTGTACTCCAGGACCCCTCCGCCCAGCCCGACGAAACGGATCGCGCCACCGGGCTTCACGACGGCGGCAGCGAGGTTCACAGTGGGCTGCACACCGACGAAGTCGAGGACCGCATCGGCTCCCCGGCCGCCGGTCTCCTCAAGTATGCGCTGCGCGGCATTCTCATCGCTGATCAACGCCAGATCGGCGCCATGGGAGCGGGCGTACTCACATTTCTCCGGATCCGTGTCCAGTGCAATGATGCGTGCCCCGGTGGTGGCGCGCAGGATCTGCAGCGCCATATGGCCCAGCCCGCCGAGCCCGATGGTCACGACCGTGGCGTCGCCCGTCAGACGGTCACGCACGGAGTTGATCGCGTGCAGTGGCGTCACTGCGGCATCGGCGAGCGGGCCCGCCTCAGCGGGGTCCAGATCGCCGATCGGCTGCAGGTGCCGGGACTTCACCGCAAGATAGTCGGCCATCCCGCCAGGTGAGCCGATACCTGGAGAGAGCGGCGCCATCGCCCCGCGTGGATAGGCGACCACGCACAGGTTGTCCCGCCCGGCAACGCACTCCCGGCATTCACCGCAGCTGAGCACCAGAGCGACGACGCCTGAATCGCCCGCGGACCAGCCTTCGACTTCCGCACCGGCCTTCTCCACGGTGCCAGCCACTTCGTGCCCCAGCGTGCTCCCGATCAAGGGACTGTCATCCCCCATCCCGATGAGGGCAATGTCTGAGTGACACAGACCCGCGCCTCCCACTTTCAGCAGGATCTCGTCCGGAGCGATCTCCGGAACCTCCTTCTGCTGAAGCTCGACGGTCTCATTCCTGACATACGTGACGGCTCGCACTGTTCCTCCTTCTCGAGATACCCGGTGAGGCTCACCGGGCCGGCAGGGGCGTGATCTCTCGCGTCCGCCTCCAGGCTACTCCTGGGAAGGGACCGCTACGCCAACGCCGATCACTCCTGGCGAACGCCACTGGCCATGCCCCGTCTGAGTGCCAGGCATGGCCGCAGAATGCGTCCTGATGACATGGTGTTTTGTCCAGAGCCGGGCGGGAGGACTTGAACAGGCGGTCTGGCTAGGGGAGATTCATTCCGTAGCGCGGGGCCGGCACCCTCCGGCTCGGTCTCGCGCTACTCACGCTGTGCCGAGGTCCCCTCCGCGGGGACCAGCGTGATACTTCCCCAACGAGAAAGGAACGGTGCGCACCATGGGACGTGCAGTTCTCCCCATCAGCCTGACAAGCTTGCTGCTGATCATCATCATTCTCATCCTCGTGTTCTAAGGTCGGAAGCCGCTGACCAGCGGCCTACCGGCCGGAAGACCTCAGGGGTAGCCGAGCCGTCTCCGCCAGCCCGCCTCGACAGTGCAGCAGCACT
>DXGD01000042.1 GCA_019114115.1 Candidatus Nesterenkonia stercoripullorum | reverse complement strand
GAGGGAGCAGACGGCGAAGTCCGCATTCGCGCTGCGGACCCTGTTGACGACCAGTCGCAGCACCTCCGCGAACACTGCCGCGTCAGTCGTGGCATGTGACCTCGCGGTGAAATCAGGTGCAGTTGCAGGGGCAGGGGCAGGGTCGAAGCGGATCATACGCGCACGCTCACTGACGGCGAGCGTCTGGCAGCGCCCGACCGGCCGGCCACCGGCGGTCTCGACCGACCAGCTGCGCACCGGGCCAACTGCCGGCGCCTGGCGGAAGAAAACCAGGTCGGAGCGTAGTGTTCCGCCGTAGCTGTCCGAGGTGGCCTCGTGGTCCTTGGTGACGCCCTGGCGACGCAGCACTGTGGTGACAGTGCGCAGGAGGATTCGCAGGTCGAGTGCGAGGCTCATCGTCTCGACGTAGCGCACGTCGAGATCGAACTTATCGTCCCAGTCCAGGCAGTTACGCCCGCTGACTTGGGAGAGCCCGCTCAACCCTGCCCGCACGTCGTGTCGTCTCGCCTGCTGCTCGGTATAGAGGCAGAGATAGTCCGTTGTCAGCGGCCGTGGGCCGATCACGCTCATATCCCCGACCAGAATGTTCCACAGGCTGGGCAGTTCGTCCAGGCTCGTGGAGCGCAGCAGCCGGCCGAAAGCGGTGAGCCGGTCCTCATCGCTGACCCGGCCGCGCTCCGGGTCAGCTGCCCTCATCGAACGGAACTTGCGCAGCCGGAAGATCCGCTCCCCCTGCGTCACGCGCTGCTGGACGAAGATCACCGGTGCGCCATGGAATATCAGCACCAGCAGCGCGATCACCGCCATCACCGGGCTCAGCAGCAACAGTGCAAGCACCGCACCCACCACATCGAGCCCGCGTTTGACCTGGACATACCCCATGACGTCACACCTCCGTTGTGGCCAGTCGGGACGGGAGCCGATCAGCGGGGACCTGCCGACGGTACTCCGGGAAGAACCCGTCGGCTTCTTCCCACGCCGCCCCCGCAGTGGCGAACTGCTGCTTCGCGGCGTTGACGAGGCTCTCGTAGGCTTTGGGCGCGAACACCCGTTCACCTGTGGTGAAGGGGACAGCACCACGTGGCGCGAAGCCCCGCTTGTACCGCTCCAGCCCGTCTTTCGGCTGCACCCCTCCGCCCAGCACATAGCTGCTGCGGCCGCTGTGACGCAACCAGCTCATCGCTTCGAACTTCACGAGGTCGTTGGGCCGGGCGGAGAAGGAGCCCCGGTCCGTCCCGCCGAGGAAGTAGTAGCCGGCGTCAGCGCTGAGCAGCAGCAAGTCGGCTGAGACGATGCGCCCTTCGTGCTCGGCCATCACATAGGCGTAGCGTCCGGGCAGAGCGGCGTGCAGCCCGCTGAAGAAGTCCGCGTCGAAGCGGTACCAGGCGACACTGTCCCGTCGTTCCATGGTGCCGTGATAGATACGCAGGAAGTCCTGCAGGTGCTCCCCCCGAGTATCTACGACGACGCGGACCCCTTCTTTACGAGCCCTCCTGACATTGCTCCTGACCTTGGACTCCACCCCGAGCCAGAGCTCCTCCTCCGTGACATCCAGGTCACGCACGTAGTTGGTCTGGCGCTCGCGGGTGGGCCCTGGGTAGGGCAGGAGCTCCTCGCCGAACAGGGAGAACCTGACGAACTCGCTGACGACGCCCGACTCATCTGCCCAGCCCCCGAAACGGGCCCAGAACTGCGCCGCGGACTCCTCGACACTGTCGAGGCCCCAGTGCAGCGGCCCACCGTAGCCGTACGGGGAGATGATGTCCTGGCGGAGGGGGCCGGCGTCGTCGATGTCCCGTAGGAAGAACGGGTAGAGGATATGCCCGGAGCCTACGGTCATGGTCGCGGCCATGAGACGCCCGTGATGCGGGCGCAGCAACCAGCAGAGATCGGGATGGGCGAAAGGATGCTGCATCGGGGACTGCTCCCACAGCCGCACCCAGGCCCGGCGATCAGCGGGGTCACCAGCGTTCCACATGTGCCACTGGCCGCTCATGCCGGGACTCCCAGCTGGACGGGACGCTGCAGAGCCGAGTGGCGATCCCCCGCGCATCTCCCGCTGCAGGGGTGACCGCTGGACCGGTAGGCGGGGAAGAACGCCGTCTCCGCCACGCAGCTGCTCAGCCGGGCGTAGGCGGTATCGTCGATGACCTGCGCAGCGGTGAAATAGCTGCGTCGCCCGGCCCTTGCCATGGAGGTCTTATAGCGCAGCAGGGAGTCCTCTTCGGTGTTCGTCACGCCCCCGGTGAGCACGTACTGGTGGACCCCGCGGGCTTGGGCGTAGAGGAAGGCCCGGTGCGAGAGGAAGCTGTTCGCCCCGCTCTTCAAGCTCTCGTGCGCCGTGCCGCCGAGCAGCGAATACGCGATCTCGCCGCAGAAGAGCACCATCTCACCGGAGACCGCCTCACCCTGCGAGATGGCGAAGAGGTAGGCGACCCGGCCGGGGAAACTGCTGTGCATCATGTCGAAGAACTGCTGATCGTAGTAGAACCGGGCATCTGCGTGGTTGCGCTGCATGGTCTGGTAGTACAGCTTCGCGAAGGCTTCCTGCCGCTCCCCGCTTCTATCGACCTCGAGGGTCATGCCGGCTTCCTCCGCCTTGCGCACCGTACGCCGGAAGCTCTTCGACGCGTCGAGCAGCAGCTCCTCCTCTGTCCTGCCGCCGATGCTCTTCACCACATGCGGGGCCTGTTCACGGTGCAGCCCCGGGTACGACGCCGACTCCCCGGTGACCGGGTTCGCCCGATGAAACTCGCTGATGACGGACTCACGGCCCGCCCAGCCCCGGAAGCCACGCCAGAACTCCCCCATCACTGCCGCCTCGTCCGCGCCGTGTGCCAGCCGCAGCAGCGGACCGCCGTAGAGCAGCGGGGCGACGACGTCGTAGTACTCCTGTGTGACCCTGTTTCCGCAGGCGTCGCGGGTGACCGGCCGCAGCAGGAAGGCGTACAGGACGTGTGAGCCGTGGCCATCGGCGAAGACAGCCGCTCGGGGCGACGCGTCATCCCCGGCGCGATTGCGCAGGTACCCCGGGTGGGAGAACGGGTCCCCGTCGGCGCATCGCAGCCAGGCGCTGAGCCAGCGGCGGTGGTCCCGGGGACGCTCCAGTCCCAGCACCTCGAAGACCG
>DXGD01000408.1 GCA_019114115.1 Candidatus Nesterenkonia stercoripullorum | reverse complement strand
TGGCGAGATGCGCCAGATCCGGCTGAAGCATGCCTTGAGTATAAGACGGGAACGCACCCCTGACCATGGGGTCGAAGCGTCTGTGAGAATCCAGCCTTAGAGGTCGCGCGGATAGGGCGTTTGGATCAAGGGCACCGGGCAAGGCGAGCATCCCACCTGTAGCGCTTCCAAGACTGGCGGACCAGGCGGCGGATGATGATGACCGCGCTGGCCAGCGCGACCCAGGCGTTCTGCACACACCCCTGCCGGTCGGTCACCTTTGCCAGCGCCGAGAACCCTCGGTTGTGCCATGAGTTGGTCCGCTCAACGACCCATCGATGAGTGTGGCTGATAGGTAGGAAGGTGCCCTTGGGAGTGATGTTCGGCGTGCAGCCCATCTCAGCGAGCAAATCCCGGGTCCGAGCCGAGTCGTAGCCTGCGTCCAGGTGGACTGTGATGACCTCTGGAAGCCAGAACCCGAGCACGGCGAGAGTCTCCAGCGTGGGACGCAGGAGCGCGGAGTCGTTCCTGTTGGCCCCGGCCAGGAACCAACCGACCGGAATTCCGCCGCCGTCCACGAGCAGAGATCTCTTGAGACCAGATTTGCCGCGGTCGACAGGGCTGCGTCCGGTGTTTTCTCCTCCGCACGGTGCTTTGACGATGCATCCGTCGACCACGAGGTTGTGCAGGTCGAGGCCGACGGCCTGGTCGTAGGCCTCGAGGGCCAGGCGGTGGAGTTGTTCGAAGACGCCAGCGCGTATCCACTCGTCGCGACGGGCGCGCATCGTGGTCGCCGAGCAGGACTCGTCGGCGTGCTGCTGATAGGTGCCGCCCAGGACGAGGCGCGCCAGAAGTTTGTCGAAGACGACCCGGTCAGGGATGCGTGGCCGGTGACAACCCAGGGGGTGGTTGATGTTTCGTTCGGGAAGCAGCGTTTGGAACTGCTCCCACAGAGGGTCGGTGATGAAGGTGGGCAGGACGGGCACGTGGTCTTCTGATTCTCGTCGTGTTGGAGCGGAGGGGTTGCCGCGCCGCATCCTTCTGGGCGCGGCGCGGCAGCCTGCTCTGCTACCCGGCCTGCGGCTGCTCCACGGCGGTGGCCGGCGAGCGGGAAATGACCACGGCTCCGACGATCAGCCCAATGACGGCGAGTACCGCCGCGATCACGAACGGGTCTCCGGCGTGCAGGGCGGGGGCGAACCCGAGCCCTACGTAGATAGCCACACCGGTTGCCCCGCCGAGCTGGTCTGCTGCTCGCTGGACGCCGGAGGCGATCCCTGCGTCCTCGTCGGTGGTCCCGCTGACCGCGATGTACTGCAGACCCACGAGTCCGAAGCCCATGCCCGCTGCGATCAACAGCATCGCCGGGAGCAGCCATGCCGCCCCGCCGCCCAGGACGGCCACGAGTGCGACCACGCCCATCGCGCCCGCAGCGGCCGCGAGCCCGACCAGCACGCACGCGCGTGCACCCCAGCCTCCCAGCAGCCGGGGAACGAGCACCGATGCCGCAATCAGCGCCGCGGCCAGGGGCAGCATCGTGAGGCCTGCCCCCAGAGGCCCGACACCGAGCCTGTCCTGCAGGTAGAAGGTGAATAGCAGGAACGAGGTCGACAGCGCACCGCTGAGCAGCATCGTCGTTAGGTTCGCCCGCAGTCGAGCGCGGTCGGCGAAGAAGGTCAGCGGGACCAGCGGGTTCGGCGACCTCGACTCGACGCGCACGAACCCGACAGCGGCTAGCACCGCACCGACCAACGCGGCCACGCTCACCCAGAGGCTGGTGGCAGGCTCACCGGCCTCCACCGCGGCGTAGACGAAAAGCAACGGGCATGCGGTCAACAGGAGCGAGCCCGGGAGGTCCAGGCGGACCCGCTCACGAGACGCGGATCGGTCCGCAGGGACCAGGACGAGCGCGGCCACGATCACGACCAGGATGAACGGCACCGAGACCAGGAAGATCCAGCGCCAGCCCAGGTGGGCGGTGATGATCCCCGACAGAGCGAACCCAAGAACGAGGCCGCAGCTGGCCACGGCGGCCCACACGCTCAGGGCGCGTGACCGGCGCGGGCCTTCGGGGAAGAGCAGCACGATGGTGGCCATCGCCGCGGGTAGCGCTACGGCCTCGCCGGCTCCCTGGAGCAGGCGTGCGGCGACCAGGACCGGGAAGGATGGGGCCAGACCCGCCAGCAGAGAAGCCGCGCCGAAGAGAGTAGTGCCGACCAGGAGAGTGCGGCGACGGCCGAGAAGGTCACCGAGCCGGCCGCCGAGCATCAGCAGCCCGCCGCCGGTGATGGTGTAGCCGACCACGACCCAGGTCAAGGAGTGGCCCTCGACGCCGAAGTCCGCGCCGATCGAGGGCAGCGCAATGTTGACTACGGTCACATCGACCGCGATGAAGAACTGCAGCAGGGACATCGCGCACAGCACGAGCCACGCGCGCAGTCGAGCGGTGCCCGGCCCGCGATGAGAAGAGGAAGAAGAGGAAGGATGTGAACGCACTTGTTGCTCCGTCGTTGTGAAGACGTGGG
>DXGD01000407.1 GCA_019114115.1 Candidatus Nesterenkonia stercoripullorum | reverse complement strand
GAACTCCTCCGTGCCGGTCTGAACGTCCGAGAGCAGCCCGAGGCCCTCATGGTGCTCAAGCGGCTTGATCACGCCGCCGTCGTGACACCGTCGGGCTACCTCATCCACGTGGATTCGGAGGCCCGACGTGGGCGAGCGCAGATCACTGCTGACAAGCTCACCGCGGCGGTGACTCACCGAGGGGCCGTCGTGGCCTCGGGACAGGCCTGCGTCGCAGGGGACACGATGATCGCCGACCGCATCCTGACCGACCCGGCCCACCGGCGCAAAGGCCTGGCCCGTGCAGTGATGAACGCGCTCACCGAGTACTCGTATCGGCAAGGAGCCCGACAGGGCGTTCTGGTCGCTTCTGCCACGGGACAGCGCCTGTATTCAGCCCTGGGGTGGGACTACCACTTACGGCTCGTGGTGGGGCAGGGGGCTGGGCCGGAGAAGGCGGCGGCCCCCGGAGTGTGAAAAGCTGACTCCTATGAGTTCAACGCTGCTGTGGTACCGCGACGATCTGAGGGTGGCTGACCACCCTGCACTCAGTGCCGCTGTTGGTCATGCGGAAGCCCCGGGCGACGTCGTCGCCGTCTACGTCCTTGACGAAACCAGCCCTGGCGTTCGGCCCCTGGGCGGGGCGGTGAAATGGTGGTTGCACTATGCTCTGGAGTCCCTGCGCGGGGCGCTTGAGGACCTCGGGATCCCCCTGGTGCTGCGTTCCGGGGACCCGTCCCAGATCATTCCCGAGCTGGCGCGGACTCTCGGCGTCGACCGGGTACATTGGACCCGGCGCTACGGCGGCCCCGAGCGCGAGGTCGATGCCGGCATCAAAGAGGACCTCCCAGAGCACGGTATAGAGGTCGAGAGCTTTCCCGGGACCCTTCTGCACGAGCCGTGGAGGATCCAGACGCAGACCGGCGGGCCCTATAAGGTATTCACCCCCTTCTGGCGCGCCCTCAGCGGCTACGACCCCGGCACGCCGTTGGACACCCCCTCGCGTTTAGGGGATGTGACCCCGGCGAAATCGAAGCTCTCTGGATCCGGAGTCCGCCTCGGAGACCTCACTGATCTGGACCTGCTGCCCACGGCCCCAGACTGGGCCGGTGGCCTCCGCGAACGATGGACGCCCACCGAGGACGGCGCCCACGCCCAGCTCGCCCAGTTTCTCAAGGAGCGCATCGACGAGTACGACGACGCCCGCGATATTCCGGCTGAGGACGGCACCTCCAACCTCTCTCCGTATCTGCGCTTCGGACAGATCGGCCCACGACAGGTGTGGCACAGCGTGCACCAGAGCGTCGATGCAGAGACCCTGGGAGCGTCTTTCCTCTCCGAACTGGGCTGGCGGGAGTTCTGCTGGCACCTGCTCTACCATTTCCCAGAGCTGCCGGAGACGAACCTGCGCTCGAACTTCGACGCCTACCCCTGGCGGAGCCGGGCTCAGGAGCCTGCCGCCTTCAGGGCATGGGCGTTCGGCAACACTGGTTTCGCGTGGGTGGATGCCGGCCAGCGTGAGCTCTGGGAGACCGGGCACATGCACAATCGGGTCCGGATGGCGTCGGCGAGCCTGCTGGTGAAGAACCTTGGAATCCACTGGCGCGAAGGGGAGGCATGGTTCTGGGACACGCTGGTCGATGCTGATGCGGCATCGAACCCTGCGAACTGGCAGTGGGTGGCAGGGTGCGGTGCTGATGCGGCCCCGTATTTCAGGATCTTCAATCCGGAGCGACAGCTTCAGCGTTTCGACCCGCAGGAGACCTATGTCAGACGCTGGATCCCCGAGCTCGGCACGGACGACTATGCCGAGCCTATCGTCGACCTCAAAGAGTCTCGCCAGGAGGCGCTCGCACAGTACGACAAGATCAAGTGACCCTTCGCCGTCCCCGGTGAGGCCCTCAATGAGGCCCCTGATGAGGAGCTCCGCTATGCGGCGATGGTGACCTGAGCAGGGCTGGACGACAGGGCGAAGGTGACCGCGCGTTAGGCTTGCATCATGGAGGCAACAGATCAGAACCCTGGTACGGACGCCCAAGGACCCTCGGTCGGATGGTACGGCAGCGCCCGTGAAGACGAGCTCACTGCAGGTGGTGAGGATTCAGCCCGGGTCGTGTGCGCCCGCGACGTGATCGCCGCGCCGCCTGAGGCGATCTTCGAACTCATCGCGAACCCTATGCGCCAGGCCGATTGGGACGGCAACGACAATCTGGCCTACGCCGAATCGAGTGAGCCGGTCAGCGGCGTCGGCGATGTTTTCGTCATGACCCTCACCAACGGCCAGGTGCGCGATAATCACATCGTGGAGTTCGAGGCCGGTCGGCTGATCGCCTGGAAGCCTGCCAGCGCAGGGGACCCGCCGGCGGGGCACCTGTGGCGCTGGGTGCTGACACCGCGCGAGGCGGGCGGCACTGAAGTCACCCACATCTACGACTGGTCAGGTCTGCACGACGAGAAACGCATCCCGCGAGCACAGGGGACGACGTCGCAAATGCTGCACGCTTCTCTGCTCAGGCTGAAGAGCCTGGCTGAAGCCCAGGCTGAGGACCGGTGAGCGCAGCTGCCGCAGACACGGTGATCGTCACCGCAGCCGTGACGCGCGCAGCGCCCTCGGGGGAGCAGCTGCTGATCGCGCGGCGGACCGCGCCGGAGGCCATCGCCGGTCTGTGGGAGTTTCCCGGGGGCAAATGGGAGCCCGGTGAGACCGCACTCGACGGCGTCACCCGTGAGCTGCGAGAAGAGCTCGGCGTCGAAGTGGAGATCGTCGGTGAGGTTCAGGCCCCCGGGCACCCGGCCTTTGAGCCGGGCGCCGGATGGCGGCTGAACGAGAAAGCCGTCATGAGACTCTTCCAGGCGGTGCTGCCCGCAGGCTCGACGGCGGCGCCGGCACCGCTGCAGGATCATGACCGACTCGACTGGGTGGCCCTCGATCACACTGTGCTGGACTACCCGTGGATTCCAGCTGACCTGCCCATTGTCAGGCACATGCTGAACGCCCATGGCGGCGTTGCCCCGGACTGCTAGGCGCGGGGGTTCACCAGGATCTTCACGTGCTGCTCGTTATTGTTGATGAGCTGGTCGAAGCCTTCTGAGACGAGCCCGTCGAGGCCGATGCGCCCGGTCACGAACGGGCCGAGGTCGATCTTGCCCTGTTCGACGAGCTCGATCACCCGGCGGTGGTCGTGGGCATAGCCGATGGTGCCCAGCAGGGCGATCTCTTTGAGGACAAGGCTCGGCATATCGACTTCCGGCTTGTGGCCCCAGATCGAGACGTTGACGATTGTGCCTGCGGGCCGGACCGCGTCGATGAGCATATCGAGCACCACTGGCACCGAGGAGCATTCGAAACCGACATCGGCGCCAGCTCCGCCTGTGTGCTTACGGACTTCTTCTGCGACGTCGACTTCGCGCGGATCGAAGACGCCGTCCGCCACTCCGGTCTCGCG